>NZ_RZOM01000610.1:0-3753 GCF_003999175.1 Mesorhizobium sp. M7A.F.Ca.ET.027.03.2.1
ACGCTGGACCGCCAGGGGCGGCTGGTCACCTGCGAGCACGCAACGAGCCGGGTGACCCGCCGCCCCTGGCGGTCCAGCGTGTTGCCATTGGCCTTGTGGCTCGGCGCGCGGAACAGCTCGATCTCGCCTTCGGCACTGCGGCGATACATCCGACTTTCCGGAATGTCGGAGAAGACCAGCCATTTCTCGTAGGGGTGCCAGACCGGCCCTTCTAGGAAGCCGAAGCCGCTCGCCAGGGTCTCAATGGTCGCATCGCCGACGACATCGTCGAAGCCGGAATGGCGCGCACGCGCCGACACCGACATCATCGGCTCCCGGCGCGAACAGCCGTGCTACTCCGCATGGTGACGAATGGCATGAGCGCTTCCCGTTATAGTCTTCTTGTTGGGGCAGAGCGTAGGCGCGGTACCGACGAGCCGATACGGGTCAAAGCGCACGGTCGACTGTGCGTTTGCACAGTCGGCCGTGCCTATCGAGCACAGGATAGCGACGACGTCAGATCAGGGCCGGCGACCACTCCGCAAAAGCGCGGTCAAGGTTGCGCTCGCGCACGCCACAGCCACGAGCACGACCACGCCTGCAGCGTTGGACTCCTGTTGTGTTCGAGCCGAGTCGTGCTGCGCGGGTAAAGGGCTGTGAACCAAGGTTTTCAGATCGGACCGGCTGCCGTGCCGAACGGAATAGGCGCGCGTGAACTCGGCACCGAGGAGGAAAATTTCCGACGAGTAGTAAACCCAGAGCAGTATGACGAGCAGGCCGCCAGCGGCGCCATACGAAGACGCAACCGCGCTGGTGCCGATATACCAGCCGATAAGCGATTTCCCAAGTGTGAACAGGGCCGCGGTCCCGACAGCGCCAATTGCCACATCGCGCCATTCCAGGGTTCGATCGGGTAGAACCTTGTAAATGGCGGCAAACATCACGGAGATAAGTGCAAACGAAACGACGCCGTTGATCCCGCTGAGTATGATCGTTCCAAACGGCAGATGGGCGTTGATGAAATCGCCCAGTGCCGAAATCGCGGCGCTTGCGATGAGAGAGACCAGCAACAGGAACCCGAGTGCGGCCACCAACCCGAGGCTGGCGGCCCGCGCCCGCACCAGACGCGACAGGGAGTTGCCCTGCGGTTCGATCTTCCAGATTGTGTTCAACGACTGCTGCATTTCGCCGAAGACACCAGACGCGGACACCAGCAAGGTGACCAGCCCTATGATCGCGGCCCAGGTGCCGTACAGGCTGCCGGATGCACTTTCCAGCGCAGTCTTCAGGAGATCGGCGCTTTCCGGTCCCATGAGCCCTGATATCTGCGCGGACAAGGCCAATTGTGCGGCATCGTGGCCGAAGACGAGACCAGCAATCGCAACCACGATCAGCAAGATCGGCGCCAGCGAGGTGGTGGCATAGAAAGCCATCGCAGCACCATGGCTAAGCGCATTGTCGTTGATGAAGCCGACTATGCTTTCACGCACCAGGTGCCATGAATCTGTGATTGAGGGTCGCACTTCGGGTCCGCAGGCATTGAGTTGGCGTTCACTAGCAATGCGCCTGACCTTCCGAAGTTCCGGGGCGTGGCCGCCGCTGTTCAGTGCTCCGCCAGCCAGGCATCGAGCCGGTCCTGTTCGCGGCGCAGTGCGTCGATGTTGATCAGGCCACGCGCCATGGCGAGATAGATCGCCCGCGTCCGCGAGTTGAACACGGAAGCATCGCCGACGCCGTCCTCCGCCGGCACGATGCCGAGCTTGTCGTAGCAGTGCTTGATGCGGCTCTGCGCACCACGGATCGACAGGCCGCGCCGCGCCGCGATCGCCCGGTCGGTCAGGCCGAGCGCGATGTCGATCAGGCTCTCATATTCGCCGTCGGTGATGCCCTCGAACTTGTCCTGCACGCGGTGCTGGATGCCGCGGATTTCGCGGTCGATGATGCAGTGGCCTTCGCGGAAAACCCCGCGCAGCGCGGACCGCATGCCCTCCTCCGTCGCCGATTTGAGCACATAGCCGTAGACCGAACCGGGCGGCACGATGCGCGCCACGCCGCGCACATAGGCTTCGTCGGCGAAATTCGACCAAAACAGGATGTGCGTGCCGGCGCGGCGGTTCCAGATCGCCTTGGCAACTTCGATTCCCGTCGCCTTGGGCATCTGCAAATCGAGCACGACATGCAGTGGCTCGCGTTCGGCCGCCAGGTTGATGGCGTCCTCGCCGTCGCTCGCTTCGATCACCTCGACGTCGCCGGGCCACAGCTGCTCCACCGTTCGCCGCGCGAAGCTACGGTGCAGCCCGTCATTCTCGGCGATCATCACAAGCATCACATGGCCTCCGATACGGCGAACTCGCCAGGCACCGCTGCAGCCGCCGCCAATTCTCGCGACGGCTGGCGGTCGATCTCGACGACGACACGGGTGCCGCCGTTCTTGCGGCCGGCCTGGCCGATACGCAGCCGCGCCCCGATAAGGGCTGCCCGCGTGTGCATATGGCCGATGCCGCCATACGCGGCCGGGTCGACGGTGCCGCAGCCTTGGCCGTCATCCGTCACGATGACCCGCAGCACGCTCGCGGTCGACGCCAACAGCACGTCGATGCGGTGCGGCGCGGCATGGCGAACGGCATTGTTGATCGCTTCCTGCACGATCCGGTAGAGCGCGGTCCGCACTGGCTCGGCCAGGCTGTCGGCACCGCCGTCGCTGGTGTCGGCGATGCGCACGGCGATCGGCGGCTTGGCCTTGCTGACACTGCGGTTGAGATGTGCTTCGACCGCATCGCGCAGGCCGAACAGTTCGAGCACGCTCGGCCGCATGGCGTCGACGATGTGGCGCAGTTCCGTCAGGCAGCCGGCGACCTCCTGCTCGAGGTCGGCAAGCTGCGCGGCCCGCGCCACGCCCTGGCCGCGAAGGGCCGAAAGCTGGCGGGCGATGCGGGCGAGATCGGCAAGCGTCTGGTCGTGCAGGTCCATGGCCATGCGGCGGCGTTCGCGCTCCATGCCCTCGGTCAATTGCGAGGCGCCGACGCGCAGCAGTTCGACGCGGTTGCGCGCGTCGCTTTCGGCCAGCATGGCGCGGCGCGCCTCCTCGGTCTGGATCAGCGCGAAGATATAGGGCGCGATCAGATCGGCGCATTGCTGGGCAACCGCGACATCGGCAAGCGTGTAGCAGCCGATTTCGTGCCGGCTGATGTTGAGCGCGCCGATGACGCTACCGCGCGCCCTGAGCGGCACGATGATGCGGCTGCGCAGCTTGGCCGCGAAAATCGGCTCGTCGAAAGCGCCGGCAAAATGAAAACGGTCGTCGACAAGCGCGTTGTCCGACAACAGGTAAGGCGTCTTGCCCCACAACACGAAGCGAATCGGACTGCCTTCCACCGGATGCTGGGCGAGCTCGCTCCAACTGGTGTGGAAACCGGCTTCGTAGCAGGCATGCATGCGCCCATCGTGAGACAGCACAGCCAGATCGATATGGTCGTGCGGGATGAGCGTGCCGATCTCGATGGCGGTCGCGCGGAACGCCGTGCCGGGATCGATATGGCCGGCAAGCGCCCGCGATATCGCCAGCAGCCGGTCGATCAGGACCAGGGACACTTCCGCCATTGCTTTCACGATCCTCCCGTGCCGCGAAATAGTGGACGCATGCCGCCGCCGCTGTCAACGACGGCGCCGTTGGCTATAGGAATTTTTTCTTGACTCGGTGATCTCAGCTATGGTACATTTTTGGCCATGGTGCTGATTTGCGCCAGTGACCCGCCGCACAGGCGGGTTTTTCGC
>NZ_RZOM01000611.1:0-3744 GCF_003999175.1 Mesorhizobium sp. M7A.F.Ca.ET.027.03.2.1
GTTCCTGCTCGGCACCGACGCTGTCGGCCGCGATATGCTGTCGCGGCTGATCTACGGCTCGCGGTTCTCGCTCGCCATCGGCTTCGTCGTCGTCACGTCAGCGCTGATCTCAGGCGTCATTCTCGGCCTGCTCGCCGGCTACTGCCGCGGCTGGGTCGACACGCTGATCATGCGCATCATGGACATCATCCTGGCCTTCCCGTCGCTGCTGCTGGCCCTGGTGCTTGTCGCGGTTCTCGGCCCTGGCCTCGTCAACGCCATGATCGCCATCGCCTTTGTGCTGCAGCCGCATTTCGCCCGGCTCACCCGCGCCGCCGTGATGGCCGAGAAGACCCGCGAATATGTCGTCTCGGCCAAGGTCGCCGGGGCCAGCCATCTCAGGCTGATGCTGGTCACCATCCTGCCCAACTGCATCGCGCCGCTGATCGTGCAGGCGACGCTGTCCTTCTCCAACGCCATCCTCGAGGCGGCGGCCCTTGGCTTCCTCGGCATGGGCGCGCAGCCGCCGACGCCGGAATGGGGAACCATGCTGGCCGAAGCGCGCGAGTTCATCCTGCGCGCCTGGTGGGTGGTGACCTTCCCGGGCCTCGCCATCCTGATCACCGTCTTCGCCATCAACCTGATCGGCGACGGCCTGCGCGACGCGCTCGACCCCAAGCTGAAGAGGTCGTGAGCATGCCTCTGCTCGAGATCAAGAACCTCACCGTTTCCTTCGACACCGCGGCCGGACCGTTCATGGCCGTGCAAGGCATCGACCTCTCGATCGAGCCGCGCGAAGTGCTGGCGATTGTAGGCGAGTCCGGTTCCGGCAAGTCCGTGGCGATGCTCGCGGTGATGGGCCTGTTGCCCAACACGGCAACCGTCCAGGCAGACCGCATGGCCTTCGACGGCGTCGATCTCCTGAAGCTCAGCCCGTCCGAACGCCGCAAGATCGTCGGCAAGGACATCTCGATGATCTTCCAGGAGCCGATCGCCAGCCTCAATCCGTGCTTCACCGTCGGCTTCCAGATCGAGGAGGTGCTGCGCTTCCATATGGGTATGGATCGCGCTCAGCGGCGGGCCCGCGCCATCGAATTGATGAAGCTGGTCGGCATCGCCGATCCGGAAGAACGGCTGAGCTCGTTTCCGCACCAGATGTCGGGCGGCCAATGCCAGCGCGTCATGATCGCCATCGCTATCGCCTGCAATCCGAAACTGCTGATCGCCGACGAGCCGACGACGGCGCTCGACGTCACCATCCAGAAGCAGATCCTCGATCTGCTGGTTTCGCTGCAGGCCAAATACGGCATGGGCCTGATCATGATCACCCACAATATGGGCGTGGTGGCCGAGACCGCCGATCGCGTCATCGTCCAGTACAAGGGCCGCAAGATGGAAGAGGCCGACGTGCTGTCGTTGTTCGAATCGCCGAAAAGCAATTACACGCGGGCGCTGTTGTCGGCTTTGCCGGAGAACGCCGTCGGCGACCGGCTGCCGACCGTTTCCGACATGCTGTTCGAGCCGGCCCCCTCTGCCGCGGGAGCCGCCTCATGAACACCACGGTCCTCGAAGGCAAGAACATTGTCCGCGACTACCACATCGGTGGTGGCCTGTTCACCGGGCCGCGTACCGTGCACGCGGTCAAGGGCGTCTCGTTCAAGGTCGACAAGGGCAAGACGCTGGCCATCGTCGGCGAAAGCGGCTGCGGCAAGTCCACGCTCGCCCGCATCATCACGCTGATCGATCCGGCGACGTCAGGCGACCTGTTCATCGACGGCAACAAGGTCGATATCGCCAAGGGCGGATTGACCAAAGAGATGCGCCGCAAGGTCCAGATCGTCTTCCAGAACCCCTATGGATCGCTCAATCCGCGCCAGAAGATCGGCGACGTGCTGGGCGAGCCGCTTTTGATCAACACCGACAAGCCGGCGGCCGAGCGGCGCGACCTGGCGATGAAGATGCTGAAGAAGGTCGGCCTCGGTCACGAGCACTACAACCGCTACCCGCACATGTTCTCGGGCGGCCAGCGCCAGCGCATTGCCATTGCCCGTGCGCTGATGCTCAACCCAAGCCTGCTGGTGTTGGACGAGCCGGTCTCGGCGCTAGATCTTTCCGTGCAGGCACAGGTGCTCAACCTGCTCGCCGACCTGCAGGACGAGTTCCAGCTGACCTATGTCTTCATCAGCCACGATCTGTCCGTGGTGCGCTACATCGCCGACGATGTGATGGTGATGTATTTCGGCGAAGCGGTCGAATACGGCTCGCGCGACGAGGTCTTCGCCGACCCCAAGCACAGCTACACCAGGACGCTGTTCGCCGCGACCCCGCGCGCCGACGTCGCCTCGATCAAGGCAAGACTGGCGAAGAAGAAGGCGGCTTGAGCCAAAACCCAATTACTCTGAACGATTGAGTTTTGCCCGAACACGACTTACGTCTTCCGCGAAGTGGACGGCAGCTTTGCGCCCAAGTCGTCCACCAAACTCTGTTTGCGCGATGCCTGAAAGCTGATAGCAAACCGATCGCGTTTATCTGAGGAAGTCAGTGACCACTTTCACCGTGGCGACCGGATTCTCCTCCATGATCCAATGTCCCGAACCGGGAATGACGCCCTCGGTAACGTTGTCCGCGGCGAAGCGCATCACCGTCGCCATTTGAGTACCGAACGACATTTCTCCTCCGATTGCCAGCAAGGGCATCTTCAGCTTTCCTGACGTTTCCAGGATCGCCTTGTTGTCGAGCGCGTCCTGGTCGAAGGCTGCGAACTGCGCGAAGCCGGAGTGCATCGCGCCCGGCAAAGCGTAGAGAGCGGCGTAGTGCTCACGGGACGCTTCGTCGAAATGTGATGGATCGGCAGAAAACTCGTTCCAAAATCGGTCGAGATAAATCCGCTCCCGACCTGCCACGAGCCGCTCCATATCCGGTCCACCGAACCTGAAATGCCAGAGAAGCGGGTTCTTGAGTATTTCTTCCCAGGGGCCGACGCCGGGAACAGGTGCGTCGATCAGCACAAATTTGGACACCTGATCCCGATGCTGCGCAGCAAAGGCAAAACCCACCATATTGCCAATGTCATGCGTGACGAGATCGACGCTTTGGATATTTAGGCTGCGCAGGACTGCTTCCATGTCGGCAGCCTGAGTTTTCTTGTCGTAGCCAGTCTCAGGATGAGACGACAGACCCATGCCACGTAGATCCGGCACGACGACCATGTGATCCTTTGCCATTTCAACGGCGAGCGGCTCCCACATGTCTCCCGTCTCACCGTACCCGTGCAGCATTAGTACCGCAGGACCGGAACCACCTACGCGCACGTGGATCGTCACACCGTCCGTCTTGACCTCGCGCGTTTCGAAGCTGGCCGGAAACGGTTTAACGTTGGCGCTGGCGGTCTGCGTGGCCAGCAACAGCGCAGTACAAAAGATCAACAGCTTCGACATCGCTTCACTTCCCCATTATCTACCGATCGGTATATAAAAGGCAGATCGATTCACGCGTCAAGCGATAATATACCAGTCGGTACAATAAAGAGAGTGAGTGACTATGGGCAGGCCGAGAGAGTTCGATACCGAGAAAGCACTCGTGCAGGCGATGCGGCTTTTCTGGCGCAAGGGCTACGAGGGCACATCGCTGACTGACCTTACTGAAGAGCTAGGCATTACGCGCCCCAGTCTCTACGCGGCGTTCGGCAACAAGGAAGAGTTGTTCCTGAAGGTGCTCGACCGCTATGACCGCGAGACGTCGCATTTCATCCAGAATGCCTTGGAC
>NZ_RZOM01000612.1:0-3733 GCF_003999175.1 Mesorhizobium sp. M7A.F.Ca.ET.027.03.2.1
CACTGGCACGGTATTCGCGTTCCCAACAAGATGGACGGCGTGCCGTTTCTGGTCCAGCCCTACGTCTACACCGGCGATCATTTCGACTACGCCTTCACGCCGCCCGACGCCGGCACCTTCTGGTACCACCCGCATTGCAACACGCTGGAGCAGATGGGCCATGGCCTGACCGGCGTGATCGTGGTCGAGAATCCCAACGATCCGAAATTCGATGCCGAAATCGTCCTCAATTTGCGCGACTGGCGCCTCGGTGACGACGGCCAGTTCATCGACCAATTCCGGCCGCGCGATGCCGCGAGAACCGGCACTTACGGCACGGTGCGCACCGCCAATTGGCTCGACCAGCCGCAATATGATGCGCCGGCCGGCGGACTGGCGCGGCTGCGCGTCGCCATCACCGACGTGACGCGTATCTACGCTTTTCGCGTCGACGGTGCGCAGGCGAGTGTCATGGCGCTCGACGGCAATCCGGTGCCTGAGCGTTTTTCGCCCGATGCCTTGCTGCTTGGACCCGGCCAGCGCATGGAGCTGGCGATACGCATGCCCGACGAGGAAGGCGCGATCGTCAGCTTGAGGGACGTCAGGGGCACCAAGCCAAAAATCCTGGCAACCCTGCGCGCGACAGGAAAATCCCTCAAACGGGACATTCGCGATGTTGCTCCGCTGGAGCTCAATCCGGTGGCGGAAGTGGATCTCGCCAGTGCCAGGCATATTTCCCTGGCACTGAGCGCCACGGCGGAAAACGTCCCGAGCGATGGCATCTGCGGTTCGCTTGGCTATAGTTTCTGGGCTCTCAACAAAGTGCCGTGGCCTGGTGACACCAAGGATCCGACCGCGCCGCTGGCCGAATTGAAGCTTGGCCAAAGCTACGTCATCGACATGGAGAACCTGACGCCGCAATCCCATCCGATGCATCTGCACGGTATGAGCTTCAAAGTGCTGTCATCCTCGACGCGCCAGGTTCAGCCTGTGATTTCCGACACCTATCTCATTCAGCCCAACGAGAAGGTTCAGCTCGGCTTCGTCGCCGACAATCCCGGCGATTGGCTGCTGCACTGCCACATCATCGAGCACCAGAAATCGGGAATGACGAGCTACGTCAGGGTGGTGTGAAGCCGCGTCAGCCTGCGCGTAGCGTCTGTGCCGTCATTTGCGCAACTGCGCCTCGATCTCGTCGAGCACCTTGTCCTTGCCGATGCCGGTGAGGAAGGCGAGGCCCTTGATCACCGGCTTGGTGACCGAAGCGGAGATCGGGGTGGTTGCGACGATGAAGTCGACATTGTCGGCCAGTCCGGCCACTTCGGTGGCCTTTGCCTGCTGGGCATTGAAGGTGAGGCCGCGTTTCTTCATTTCCTCGGTGACGGCGACATTGACCGCGGTCGAGGTGGCGATGCCCGTGCCGCAGGCAAAGAGAATGGTTTTCTGTCTGGACATCTCTGCTTCTCCTTGTTTCAGCCGAGTACGGCTCGCACGTCTTCGAGGGTTCTGGCCGACCTCAAATCATCCAAGGCTTGCGGGTTCTGGATGGTGGCCATGACGGCCTGCAGCGCCTCAATCTGCTTGTCCTTGTCGTTGATGGCAAGCAGGAAGACGAAGCCGACCGGCAGCATCTCGTCGGGATCCTCCATGTTGGCGAAGGTCACTGGTTGCTTCAATGTGCCCATCGCGATGCCAGGCTTCAGCACATGCTCCGGATCGGTGTGCGGCACCGCGACATTATCGGAGCGTTCCAGCGGCAGTCCGGTCGGGATGGCCAATTCGCGGCGCACGACCGCGTCGGCATAGCTGTTTTTGACATAGCCAAGTCTCTCCAGCCGGCCCGCCAGAATGCGGATGATCTCCTCATTGGTCGAGGCATCGGATCCGAGCACGATCGCGTCAGGGTCCAGAAGCTGCATGAGTCCGTCGGACATTCTTTGCTCCGTCTATGAAATCGTGCGCCCCGGGAAGGGCGCACGATCGGTTTAAAGGGTGGACGCTATCAGGTTCAGGCCGTCTCTTCGGCCGGCTCGTCCTTGGCGCCCGCGGCCCGCTCCCAGCCGAGCGGATTGCGGCGGTAGAGGACAAACAATGCCGCGATGACCACCGCGATCACGATGATGCCGACAAGCCCCATCCCCTGGATAGCCTCGATGACCACGTAAGGCACCCACAGGAAGCCGTCGACCACCGAGGTGATCTGTAGTGCGTCCGCCGGCAGCTTGAAGCCCGACGAGACTGCTGCGCTGGTGAACAGCGGCGCCAGCGCGTTGGCGACGTAGAAGCCGATGGCCAGCGTCACCGTGCCGATCACCACCATGCGGAACACGTTGCCTTTGACCAGCGGCGCGGTCATGGCGACGATGAAGGGGATGACCGCGAGGTCGGCGAACAGGATGACGCGGTTGCCCGGCAGGATGATGGACAGAATGATCGCGATCGGCACCAGGATCAGCGACGACGAGATCGCGGCCGGATGGCCGATCAGGATCGCCGAATCGAGACCAACGAGAAGCTCTCGGTCACCGGTGCGCTTGCGCACGAACGCCTGTGCCGCGTCGGAGACGGGGATCAGCCCCTCCATCAGGATCTTGACCATGCGCGGCAGCAGCAGCATCACCGCGGCCAGCGTCATGCCGGTGCCCAGAACCTTTGCCAGCACCACGCTGAGATCACCCGCATTGTAGAAGGCGATCGCACCAAGCACGAGGCCGATGATGAGGCCCATCACGACAGGTTCGCCGAACACGCCGAACCTGCGCTCGATGGTGTCGGTGTTGATGTTGATGCGGTTGATCCCGGGAATGCGGTCCATGATCCAGTTGAGCACAATGGCGATCGGCAGGATCTGCGCCGAGGCGAGATGCGGCACGGAAATGCCGGGCACGCCGTAGAACTGCTGCACCGCGCGCGCCGACCAGTCGGCGAACAGCAGCGAGAGTGCTGCGACAAGTGCTGCGACCGCGATGCCATAGGCCAGATTGTCGGTTGCGGCGACCACCAGCGAGCCGACAAAGGCGAAGTGCCAGAAATTCCAGACGTCGACATTGAGCGTGCGCGTCATGCGTGTCAGCAACAGCACGATGTTGACGAGGATGCCGACCGGAATGACCCAAAGGCCGACCGACGAGCCGAAGGCGATCGCGGCCGCGGAGGGCCAGCCGACATCGATGATGTCGCGATGAATGCCGGTGTTGGTGACGATGGCCTTGGCAACGTCGCCAATCGACGTGAACATGAGGCCAAGCACCAGATTGATGCCGATGAAGGCGACGCCGATGGTGACGGCGGCGCGAAAAGCCTTGCTGACCTTGGCGCCCAGAACCACGGCGATGATGAAAATGACAATTGGCAGCAGGATCGTCGGGCCAAGCGTATCGATGGCCCCTTTTAGGCCCGCGAGAACAGTATCCATTTTTCCTCCCCTGGAGCCGCGAGCCTTCGCTCGACGCCTCGCAATGATGCTCCATCCAGCCTTTGACGCTCTGGCGCAAAGACACTCCCCAATTTGCCCAGAGGCGAATGCTTTCCGACTGTCGCGTCGGTGAACATTTGCCTTTGTTGACAAACGAATGTTTTATTGGGGTTGTCCGCTGCATTGTCAATTGGTTGCGCTTCGGCCAATCGAGCCCCGAAGGACGTCCCTTCCGAGACGATTTCGTGGGAAATTGCCGGTCGCGACCGGGTTTCGTTGGCAAATAGAACCCGTTCCCTGCTATCCGGTCCCAAATCACGAAGCTGTGGACATTCTTGC
>NZ_RZOM01000613.1:0-3732 GCF_003999175.1 Mesorhizobium sp. M7A.F.Ca.ET.027.03.2.1
GGTAAGGCCCGATACCATCGTCAGATGACCTCGGCCAAAGCCTTGCCTGTCAGAAGCAGGCGCGTCGCCGCGGTGACGTCCTGTTGCCGCATCAGGCTCTCGCCGACAAGAAAAGTGCCGATGTCGCTCTTTTGCAGCCTGAGGCAGTCGTCATGCAAGAAAATACCGCTCTCGCTGACCAGCAAGCGGTCGGCCGGAACCATCGTCGCCAGCCGCATGGAAGTGTCGAGGCTGGTCTCGAATGTGCGCAGATTGCGGTTGTTGATGCCGATCAGCCGCGACGACAGTTTTAGCGCGCGCTGCGTCTCGGTCTCGTCGTGCACTTCGACCAGTGCATCCATGCCGAGTTCGAAGGCCGTCGCCTCGAGCTCGCTGGCCAGGACGTCGTCGACACTGGCCATGATGATCAGGATGGCATCCGCGCCCCAGGCGCGGGCTTCGTAGACCTGATACGGATCGAACAGGAAATCCTTGCGCAGCGCCGGCAGCGCGACGGCGGCTCGCGCCCAGGTGAGAAATTCGGGCGCACCCTGGAAGGACGGTGCATCGGTCAGCACCGAAAGACAGGCAGCACCACCCTTGGCATAGGCCTGCGCCAGCGCCGGTGGATCGAAATCGGCACGGATCAGACCCTTGGAAGGGCTCGCCTTCTTGATCTCGGCGATTAGCGCGAAGGCGCCGGATTTGCGCTTCGCTTCCAGTGCGGCAAGAAAGCCGCGCGGTGCGTCGGCGTCTTTTGCCCGGGCCTTGATTTCGGCCAACGGCACGCGTGCCTTTGCTGCCGCGATCTCGTCGCGCTTGTAGGCCTCGATCTTGCGAAGAATGTCAGACACGCTCTATCCGTTATCCGTTCGAAATCTCGACCAGCCTGTCGAGCACTTGCAGGGCACGGCCGCTATCGATGGCTTGCGCCGCCGCCGCGATGCCGTCGCCAAGCGTCGTCGCCTTGCCGGCCACAACCAGTCCGGCACCGGCGTTCATCAGCACGGTGTCGCGATAGGCGCCGGCGGCGCCGCCCAGCATATCGCGCAAGGCCTTGGCGTTGTAGTCCGCATCGCCGCCACGCAATTCGTCCTTGCTGTGGCGCGGCAACCCAACCGCTTCAGGGGTCAGGGTGAAGCTGCGGATCTCGCCGCCGATCAGTTCGGCAACCTGCGTCTCGCCGGTGGTGGTGATCTCGTCATAGCCGTCGCCATGGGCGACCCAGACATGCTCGGCACCCAGCGCCTTCAGCGTCTCGGCAACCGGCAGGATCCATTCCGGCAGGAACACACCGACCAGCTGCCGCTTGACGCCGGCCGGATTGGAGAGCGGCCCGAGCAGGTTGAAGATGGTGCGGGTGCCGAGTTCGACGCGGGTCGGGCCGACATGCTTCATCGCCGGATGGTGCGCAGGCGCGAACATGAAGCCAACGCCTGCCTCGTGGATGCAGCGGCCGATGAATTCGGGCGAGATATCGATCTTGACGCCGAGCGCAACCAGCACGTCGGCTGCCCCCGTCAACGATGACAGGCCGCGATTGCCGTGTTTGGCAACCGGCACGCCGCTGCCGGCAACGACGAAGGCCGATGCCGTCGAAATGTTGACGCTGTGAGAATTGTCGCCGCCGGTGCCGACGATGTCGATGGCGTCGGTGGGCGCGTCGACGTGCAGCATCTTGCCCCGCATGGTTGCGACGGCGCCTGAAATCTCGCTCACCGTCTCGCCGCGCACACGCAGCGCCATCAGGAAACCGCCGATCTGGCCGGGGGTCGCGTCACCCGACATGATGATGTCGAAGGCCTCGCGCGCTTCCTCGAAGGAAAGCGCGCTACCGGTCGCGATCTTGGCGATATGGGTTTTCAGCGCGCTCATCTTGTCGAGGCTTGGGCGACGGCGGCCTGGTCGATGCGAACGTCGTACTGCGTCTGCAACTGCGCCACCAACTGGTCGAGCAGGTCATCCGACATGCCGGAGGTGAAGGATTTCTGCGCGTCGTCCGGCACCGAACTGGCATCGGCTCCGGCGGGCTCGAACACTTCGGCGACCTTGTACAGGATCTGCCCGTCTCCGGTGGGTGAGGGGACCAAGCCGGTGCCGCCTTCGCCGACACCGAACATCGCTGCCGCACCCTCCTTACCGAAATCGACATCGTCAGCCTCACGCTTGACACCGCGCTTGGTCTGCTTTTCGAGCTTCAGTTCGCTGGCGATGACATCGAGCGTTGCGCCGGCCTTGAGCCGCTTTTCCAGTTCGTCAGCCTTGGCGGCCAGCCGCTTGCTTATTTCCGCCGCCGTCCAGTCGGCGACGACTTTTTGACGAACCTCATCCAGCGTGCGGTCGCGAGCCGGCGTGACGGACGCCACCTCATAGAAGACGAAGCCGTTGTCGGCTGTGGTCAAGGCATCGTTTTCCGTGTTGGGTTCGGCGTCGAAGACGGCTTTGATCAGCTCCGGCGATTGCGGCAGGTCCTTGACGATGGTTGCATCTGGCCGCAGTCCACTACGATCGATGGCGTCGATGGTGACGACCTTCAGCTTCAGCTTGGCCGCGGCCTCCGCCAGCGAACTGCCGGCGGCGCGGGTGTCATCGTAATTGTCGCGCACGTCCAGAAGGATGCGGCTTGCCTCGCCCAGCGCCAGATCCTTGCGGATCTGATCGGACACCTCGGCCAGTGGTTTCACCACCTCGGGCTTGATCTCGGTGACGCGCAGCAGCACCGGACCGAAGGCGCCTTGCACGACCTGACTGACTTCATTGGCGTTGAGCGAAAAGGCCGCGTCGGCGACCGCCTTGTCGGCGATCTTGTCCTTGGCAAGCGTGCCGAGCAACGTATCGGCCGGCGTCTTGCCTTCCGCCGTGACAAGCTTGTCGAAAGTGGCGCCGGCCTTGAGCGAATCGAGTGCGGCCTTGGCCGCATCCGGCGTCTTGAACACGAGCTGCTCGACGGTGCGCAGTTCCGGCGTGGTGTAACGCGCCTTGTTCTTGTTGTAGTCGTCGCTGACCTGGCTGTCGGTGACGGCGGTCGTATCCATGATGTCGACGGGTTCGAGGCGGACATAGGAAAATTTGCGGTATTCGGGTGCCGCATATGTCTTCTTGTTGGGTTCGAAATAGGCCGAGAGCACGCTATCGGACGGCGCCGCGATCGGCTCGACCAGTGCCTTGGGCAGCGTCAAATAGTCGATGGTGCGGTCTTCGCCGCGATAGAGCGCAACCGCCTTGAAGAAAGTGTCCGGAGCCTTGAGGCCATCCGAGACCGCCTCGACAATTTGCTGGCGCACGGCCACCTGGGCACGGTTCTTCAAATAGTCCTCGGGCCGCATGCCGATCTGCTGCAGCATATATTCGAACGTTCTGCGGTCGAACTGGCCGCCCGGGCCCTTGAAGGCTGGGTCCTCGCGTGTCAACTCGGCCAGCCGATCCTTGGAAAGTCCGAGGCCCAGCTTGCGGGCCTGTTCGTCGAGAACGGCACCAGAGACGAGCTGAGCCAACACCTGGTTGTCGACGCCGAGCGCCTTTGCCTGTTCGTGGCTGAGACGTTGGCCGAACTGTTGCGACATGACGGCGAGCTGGCGATCGTAGGCGAGACGGTATTCGTTGATCGATACTTTGGTGCCGCCGGCGGTTATCACCGAATCGTGGCCGGCAAGACCGCTCATCAGCTGTCCGGAAACGCCCCAGACCAAAAAGCTGAGCACCAGCAGCACCAACAGTCCCTTCGCGACCCAGGTGCCTGCCGCGCTTCTCAAT
>NZ_RZOM01000614.1:0-3730 GCF_003999175.1 Mesorhizobium sp. M7A.F.Ca.ET.027.03.2.1
GTCGACGCGCGGATCGCCTCGAAGGCTTCGGTTCCCTCCGAGGCCTATTTCCCGAAGGTCGGGCCGATCGTCGGCGCGGCTTTCGCCGCATCGCTGCTGATCATGGCGATCGTGACGCTTCTGCGGGAGCTGTTTTCAGGCCGCGCGATGCGGCCGGCGAGCGGTTCCCGTTTCGAACGGATCGATGAGGTCGCGATGCCCCAGGTGGCGCAGGCGCCGGTCGCCAAGCCATTTGTCCGCCACGAGCCTGCCGTCCTGCAGGACCCCTTGGTTGGCCAGGAGCTGCCTGAACGTGCGGATGAAACAGATGCGGAGCCCTATGCCGCCGGAATGCCGGCCATGGCCGAGGCACCGGATGTGGTCGCAATGCCCGATACGACGGCGACAGAGCAGACGGCTGTCGAGCCCGAACCGGCGCGTTCCACCCTGGGCGAGATCGATATCGAGAAGGCTGCCGAAAAGCTGATCTCCAGCGGTGCGGCGCGCGCCATATTCGTCTCGCCGGAAGGCGACGAGGCGGCTGCATCCGCGATCCTGGTGGCGCGCGAGGTCGCCGACGCCGGGCTGCGCGTGCTGTTGCTGGACCTCACCGCGTCGGGGGCCGCCTCGCGGCCGATGCTGGACAGCGGGCTTTTCCCCGGCATCACCAACCTGCTCGCTTCGGAAGCGCAGTTCAGTGACGTCATCCATGCCGATCTCTATTCGGACTGTCACGTCATCCCGGTCGGAACCGCCGATCCGGTTCGTGCCATGCGTGCCGCCGACCGGCTGCCGATCATCATGCAGTCGCTGACGACAGCCTACGACCTGGTCGTGGTCGAGTGCGGACCGGCCGACGCGCAAGGCATCGGCCGCCTGACCGGCGATGCCACCGAGGTCTTTCTCTCCATGCTGGAGGCCGACGATGAGGTGACGCAGGCTGCGGTCAAGCTGATCGAGAACGGCTACCCCGACCTCACGCTGGTGACGCCGCTCGGCCACGAACCGCCCGGCAATCCGGTGCCGGGAAGGCGCACTGCCGCTGCCTGAGGGGAGCCCCGGATCGCCGGCGGGGCCGTTCTGCGGTTCGCCCGATCTATCCCAGTTCAAGCGTCGTTACGCCGAACACCCTTCGCAGGTCCAATTCCGGGGCAGGACCCTTGTACATGCGCGTGGTGGTGAAGGTCGGCGCAAAGCCGGCCGCATCGAGCGCAGTTATGAAGCCGGCGTTATCGGCGGGGACGTCGATGTGCATCTCGCCGCCCTCGCAGGCACCGGCCAGTCCCTCCAGGAGTTGCAAAGCGATTTCTATATCGTCGGCAAACAGCGGGCCGATCTTGAAGCCGGATCGACAGCTGCGCGCCACGCCAAAACCGGTCGCGCCGCGCGAATTGATCGCCGCCAACCCATGATGCGGCTCCTGCAGCCATCGCTTCAGAAAGGTGCCTCGGGGCGCCGGAAAACAATGGGCGTCATAGGCGACGATGCCGGACAGGAGCTGCGTCGTAATCATCCGCAACCCATCGGCCCTGACCGGCTGGCCTGCCATGCGCCCGGTGAAGCGGATGGTCTCATAGGCCGGCGCGAAGCCCTTGCGCCGGTAATTGGCCTGCTGCTCGGCGACGCCGTCGAGGCCGACAGTCCGGCCCGAGAGCCTTTTCATGCCGGCGTCCCACACGGCCTTGCCGTAGCTCATGCCGCGCATGTCAGGCCGGCAGATGTAGAGGCCGATGAAACCGAATTCGCTTCCATAGGCCACGGCCGAAATTGCCGCGACCATGTCGTCGCCGACAAAGGCGCCGATGAAGCCTTCGGGGTCCGCGGCCTGGAACATCGCCGGGTCTTCATGACCTGGGTTCCAGCCTTCCGCGGCCGCCCAGTCGACGAGAAGCGCCAGTTCCTGCAGGGACAGTGTGCGGATGATCGGCTTCATGGCGTCAGCTATCTTCTTCCGCGGGCGCTGCCTGGCCGGCGGCTTTGCGGCGCAGCACTTTGGTCAGCTTCCAGATCGTCGGGCTGTTCTTGACGAAGGCCTTCAGCCGTGCGCCTTGCCGAAGCGTCAGCGCCAGCATGCGGCCCTTCACGGTCAAGGGGACCAGCACTTCGAAATGCCGCGTTTCGATATCGCACCACAGCCGCTTGTAAGGCTCATCTCCGACCGAAAAGTCATAGACCTCGAAACCGGTCTCGCAGGCTTCCTGGATGTTGTCGAAGAACAGGAAGTCGCCGGGGCTGGCGTGCCCAAGATCGTCCTCGGCGATCGCTCCGAATTCGCAGATCAGGCGTTTGCCCAAGCGGCTTGAACCGGTGATGGCGCGCAGCTTGCCGGCAACCTCGAGCCCGTGCAGCACGAAGGAAGGCCTGTCCTCGGCAAGCGCCTGCATGAACAGCGCGCGGAAGAAGCCGCGTACCTGTGCGTCGCCAAAAACATTGGCGATGCCCATCTTGCGGAAGCGGAGTTCCTTCATCTCGAAGAAGGCGTCGAGCAGTCTGCCCACCTCGTCGGGGGTGCGGGCCCCGATGCGCCGATAGCTGCCTACGGCCTCGAATTTCCGGATCTGCGACCGGTGCTTCTTGCGTTTGCGTTTGCCGCTGGCGCGGGAAAGCAGCGCATCGAAGCCGCCGGCGAGATCGACGGCCAGCGACAGGTTGGGGCTGGAAAAATGCTCAAGCGATGCGAGCGGATTGGCGACGCCGTCGAGATCGGGCAGCAACCTCTCGAGCGCGACCAGATCGATGTCCGGGCGTGCCTTGGCGATGGCCGCCAGCACCGATCGGAGGGCCGGTATATCCGCTTTGGCCAGCCAGTTCGGGTCCGCGGCGACGAAGTTGCCGTTGGCGTGGCGCCCACCCATGAAGCGGGCGATCCGGAACGGCCCCCTGGCGGCAACCTCCAGCGCCAGCGAGAAAACCGGTTTGCCCTCGGCACTCAGCGTCGCGACGAGCAGGTCCGGTCGTGTCTCGGCCGCCCAGTTCTGGACCCAGGCAGCACTCTGCGCCGGCCCAAACAGAGCCGAGCGGCAGAACGCGGCATAGGCCGCGAGTCCGTCCGTGGACGCCACTGAAATCGACAGGCCGGCATGGTCCCGTGGCAAGGGGCGCGACGATGCCTCGGTGGCCGCAAGCCGATTGCCGTCAAATGACGCGGTTGCGTCAACCATACCTCAATCCTTAAGACGTATTGATCGCGATTTGGGGGTTCGCATAGGCGCATTCCGTGCTTGGATCAGCCTAGGCGCAAAAGGTGAATGAATGATCGACGGCGGGGAGGCAATCCGGAAACTGGCGCTGAACGTCGCCCGCTATACCGGCCTTGCACCGCTGGCCAAGCCGTTCATCGGCGGCATTGGCGCCATCCTGATGCTGCACCGTGTTACCGCGACGCCGGAAAAGCCGGACAGCGTCAACCGGCATCTGAATATCGCGCCCGGCTTCCTTGACGCCATGATCGCGGACATGAAGGCGCATGGCTATGCCTTCGTCTCCATGGACGAAGCCGTTGAGCGCATCAAAGCAGGCGGCAAGGGCGGTCAGTTTGCCACGATCACCGCCGACGACGCCTATCGCGACAACATGACCGAGGCGCTGCCGGTGCTGGAGAAGCATGGCGCGCCAATCACCATCTATGTCGCGCCCGGGCTGATCAACGGCACCGCCGACCTGTGGTGGGATGTGGTCGAGGACATCGTCAACGCGCGCGATATCCTCACGCTGACGCGGCCGAATGGTCCGCTGACGATCGATTGCTCGA
>NZ_RZOM01000615.1:0-3728 GCF_003999175.1 Mesorhizobium sp. M7A.F.Ca.ET.027.03.2.1
GGGCGGTGCCAGCGTCACCCGCAGAAGCCCGCGCACGCCCTGGTCGCGCCCGAAGACGCGCGTCTCCAGCTGGTGCGACGACGCTTCCATCTGGTTCGCAAGCTCGAGAACCTCCTCGCCCGCAGCCGTCAGACGGTAGCCCGAGGGCAGCTTTTCGAACATCTGCGCCCCGAGGCGTTCCTCGAGCTGGGCGATGCGTCGCAGTACGGTCGAGTGATTCACCCCGAGCTGCGCGCCGGCAGCCCGCACCGAGCCTCCGCGTGCGACGGCTAGAAAGTAGCGAACGTCATCCCAGTCGATCATGGTGCAATCCGGCACCGCGCGGTGCGCCTTCCAAAGCCTGTATCTAGCACATCCTACAGCAGTAGGGGCGGGACATCATGGCTTATGTCGACAGGGACGGCGCAATTCCGAATGGCGGATACGGATCGTCGCGGCTGGCGTCAGCTCTGAAAGCGGATCGATTTTGCACCACCGATGTGCGCGCTTCCGCACTCACCACCTGACCCCGACAGGCCCATCTAGAGGTTCTCGGGGCATCCCCGAACGACCAAAGACAGAACCTGGAAGGATAAATCATGGGCAAGCTAGACGGTAAGGTTGCGGTTATAACGGGCGGCGCCACCGGCATCGGCCGCGCCGCAGCGAAGCGCTTCATCGAGGAGGGCGCCTTCGTCTTCATCTTCGGCCGCCGGCAGGAAGCGCTAGACGCCGCTGTAGCCGAGCTCGGGCCCAATGTCCGAGCGGTGAAGGGCTCGGTCTCGGATGAGGCCGACCTCGATCGGCTCTACGCGGCGGTGAAGGCCGAGCGCGGAAGCCTCGACATCATCTTCGCCAACGCCGGGGTGGGAAGCCTGCTTCCGCTCGGCAAGCTCACCGCCGAGCATATTGACGAAACCTTCAACACCAATGTGAAGGGTACGATCTTCACGGTCCAGAAGGCGCTGCCGCTGATGGGCGAAGGCGGTTCGATTATCCTGACCGGATCGAGCGCCGGCACCACGGGCGCGCCCGCATTCAGCGTCTATAGCGCGAGCAAGGCGGCCGTGCGCAACCTCGCGCGGACCTGGGCGGAAGACTTGAAAGGCACCGGCATCCGGGTAAACGTGCTGTCGCCTGGGCCGACGGCGACCGAACTCGCGAAGGCAGCGATAGGCGAGGAGGGCTTGAAGGTCTTCGCCTCGATGAATCCGCTTCAGCGTATGGCCGATCCAGCGGAGATCGGGGCGGCGGCTGCGTTTCTCGCGTCGCCCGACAGCAGCTTCATGACCGCCCCGCCGTTCATTCCATTCGATATCCCGAGCCCGCAGGGCCTGGTAAACTGAAGGAGAATATACATGAGCTATGCAATTATCGGCTTCGGCAAGATCGGCCAGGCTCTTGCCAAGGCGTTTGCCCGCAACGGCATCGAAGTGTCTGTGGCAACCACGCGCGACCCGGAAAGCTTTGCAGCCGATGCGGCCGCGATCGGACCCACGATTATCTCCAAAACGCTGGCGGAAGCGATCAAGGCTGACATCGTCTTTCTGGCGGTCCGCTTCGAGTCGCACCCAGATGTCGCGAAGGCGCTGCCAAGCTGGGAAGGTAAGACGATCATCGACGCGACGAACGTGTTTCCAGTGCCTGAAGAGCTGGACGGTCTGCCGTCCTCCGCCTTCGTCGCGAAGGCGTTCACCGGCGCCAAGCTCGTCAAAGGCTTCAATCACCTGATTGCGGCCACCCTGGCTGCCGATCCGATCGTCGAGGGAGGGCACCGGGTCGTCTTTCTGTCTGGTGACGACGAGGACGCGATCGCTCCCGTGGCGGCCTTGGCCAGACAACTCGGGTTCGCACCGGTCAAGCTGGGAAAGCTCAACGAGGGTGGCACGCTGGTGCACGCACGCGGCCGCACTTGGGGCCAGCTGATCTTCCAGGACTTGTTCAAGAAGGAGCAATAACGGATTTATCGTGCAGCGTCAGAGTGGCAGGTGTTCGACGCCGGCCACATCGTCAGCAACGAGCCGAGCGCGCAAAGTGGCGCGCTTGAAAGCGGCTTACATCTGCCTGGATCCTTCGGCTGACATGTGCCTGCCACCCATGAATCGTAGTTGCAAAAGCTGATGTCCCAGCCGGCGTCGCGTCTTTTGGAAGTTGCCTCACGACCGCCGGCGCGGATGGGGCCGAAGCCACCCCAACTGCCATCCGAGCCTCTGTAATTTCCCATGACGCGATAATTGCAGTTGTTCACGACAACGTTGCCGTCCATCGACACGCATGCCGATGCGACAGTGGAAAGGCTGAAGAAAGCTATGATGGCGAGAGAGGCTTTGCGCAGCGTGGTCTCCTAACTGGGTTGGGCGAACCAACCGTTACGAGATCTCGGGCCGGGCCTCTTCCCCCATTTGGGCTAAACCGGCTGGTAAATTCACAGCGGCATGGCTGCGCTTGCGGACAGGAAGCCATGTGCGGGGATGCCGAATGGGCCTGCCGAAGCTTTACGGCCTCCGTGAAAGCCAAAGTGCCCCGGCTCGGACGGCTCTGTCATGTTGCCTGGGCGATATGCGGCAGGCGGCCCGGGAGATGTCAGGTTTTGGACTAAATGGCGGAGAGGGAGGGATTCGGTTTCACGCCTATCCTGCTGAAAATGCTAATCTTTTCGCGCTTTTTGTTACGCAGTTTGTTACACTGCTACAACTGCGATTTACAATCGCTCTTTTGAGCTCGCCTGCCCAATCCATCTTATCTGTCGAAACCGACGCAATGGCGCGGCGGTGGATTGGGTCACTCTGTCATAGTATCCGCGCTTCATTAAGTTGACGATGCCGTTTAGACTCGGAGCTGATCCTTTCCGGTCGATCACCAGGATTTGGCGCGCGACCCGGCACCGGCGGTTCGTCTTTGTACGTTTGTGTCATCCAGGCCGGATCAACTCGGCCATCAGGCTTCTCACGACTTATGCATGCGTTTCCCACTTTTATTAGCATTCGGTGCGAACCCGCACCCTGCACCAAACCTGCGACGCCTAAGCTATCGTCCTCGACTTGAGCGTTCCCTGCTTCTCGTGGAAGACGCTAAATTCGCTCGTGCGTTATTGCCGGCCAGCAAAGGCTGCGGGTCGGCGGTGAGGGTGTCGAGGAGCGGCGGCCGTTCCCTTTCACTCAATAGTGCCGCCGGCGCCTGGATGGTTTCCACGACGCCGCCCCCGCAATCGTAGCCGTTGTGATGATCATCGTGCATGCGCTGAGCTGTTGGGGACATGCTGATGGCGGTGCCGGAAGCACCGGAGACATGTGATATCTCGGCAGCGGGCAGAGCGGCTTCTCTGTCGCTGCACAGGAAAGCGTAGAGTTCCTTCACGCAAATGCGGGCGTCCTTCTTGTCTTTTTGAAAGGGCGGGACGAGGGGCAACCTGATATCGGCCTTTTGGTAGAACGGACTGCGCTCTTCGTACAGCTGGTCAACCTTCTGCTCGATGTCGGCGCCTTGCAGCAGCGGCCGGCTGGTGTCCCTCTCGAGGCGCCTGCGGAGCTCTTTCAGCTCGGGTGTCGAGCCAGATCGACCTCGCCTTATTAAGAATCAGGGCTTGATTGGACTCCTTGCCAAAGCAGCCGCCGCCGGTTGCGATGACGATGGGGCCTCTCTCCAGCTGCTTGGCGAGCTCTTTGGTCTCCAGGTCCCTGAAGTGCGCCTCGCCACGGCCAGGGTCGGCGAACATCTCCATCAGATTGCCGTGATCGGCGACGATATGC
>NZ_RZOM01000616.1:0-3720 GCF_003999175.1 Mesorhizobium sp. M7A.F.Ca.ET.027.03.2.1
TCGCCAGCCAGGCGCCGGGGACCAAGGTGCATCTGTCGGGCATGCCGTTCACCGACGCCTCCGGCGATCGCTTGCGCAGTTGGCTTGGCGTGACGAGCGACGAATTCTACGACATCGAAAAATTCGCCATCGTGCCGATGGGTTTCTGCTTTCCCGGCCAGGATGCCAAGGGGGGAGACCTGCCGCCGAGGCGCGAATGCGCGCCGGCCTGGCGCGCGCCATTGATGGCCTCGATGCCACGGATCGATCTCGTGCTGACGATCGGCATCTATGCGCAGTCCTGGCACATGGGTGCGGCGCGCCGGCCCTCACTGACGGAAACGGTCATGGACTGGCGCTCCATCTGGGAGAATTCCGTCGGTCCCAAAGTGCTGCCGCTGCCGCATCCCTCGTGGCGCAACACCGGCTGGCTGAAGAAGAATCCATGGTTTGAAATGGATTTGCTGCCTTTTCTGCGTTCGGAAATCCGCTATCGCCTCAGATGATCTTTCAGCAAGAAATCACTCGCTTTTCCATCAATTGGCAGAATTTCTTTCTTGTGAAAGGTCGAAATAAGGGGGAGTATAGCCAATCTATTCCCCTGGGGAGCAAAATATGGATCGCCTCGATAGAAAAATCCTCCGCCTCTTGCAGGAGGACGCGACACTCGCGGTCGCCGACGTCGCCAAGAAAGTCGGGCTGTCGACGACGCCTTGCTGGAGGCGCATCCAGAAGCTCGAGGAGGAGGGCGTCATCAAGCGGCGCGTTGCCATTCTCGACCATGAAAAGGTCAATGTGCGCGTCACCGTCTTCGTGTCGATCCGCACCAATTCGCATAGCCATGAATGGCTGCGGCGTTTCTCGGAAGTCATCCAGGAGTTTCCCGAGGTGGTCGAGTTCTACCGCATGAGCGGCGACGTCGACTATCTCCTGCGCGTCGTGGTGCCCGACATCGCGGCCTATGACGCCTTCTACAAGCGGCTGATCGCCAAGATCGAAATCCGTGACGTTTCATCATCCTTCGCCATGGAGCAGATCAAGTACACGACCGAAATCCCGCTCGACTACATGGTGCTGGACAAGGAATCGGGTGCCAACGCCGCCTGAACTGCAGCAGGTTGTCCTGCTTAGTTCTTCTTTTTGTTGAGGAAACTCCAGGGAGAATTGACCGGCAGGGTGACGGTGTCCGGCACGCTGCCGACAGCGACCACATCTGCCTTGCGGACGCTGTAGCCAGACTGGATGACGCTGACGCCGTCGAGGATGAACAGCTGGCTCTTCTCCATGTCCGGCTTCAGCGCGCCGGTGACCGCGACAGGCTGATACGCCTCGGACATTTTGTAGGGACGGGCCGGCGTGACCAAGACAATCTGGTTGGGCGGGGGCGTCGGCATGTGGCTGCACGCACCCGTCCAGGGCACCAGCAGGAACTGATAGACGAGATCGCCATCGCGATCGACCGGCAATGCGTAGCCGGCTAGCTGAATGCTTTTGTCCTGCAGGTTGAGGGACAGCGTCTCGCCATGGTCGGGCAATTTTTCCGCGATCATCGGCAGCCCGACGTTTTCGGCGGCGGATTGCGTAGCCGGACGCAGATCCTTCCAGAATATGTGCGCGGTCTCGGCCGAGGCATCGGTGGCCGCGGACACAAACAATGCCGCTGCGAACGCCAGGATTGATATGGGAGGATTGCTCATTGGCCGCATACCTTTGAAGCTCAGTAAAGACGCCGCTGTCAGCGACGTCAACGCTCCCGCCGCATCACATGTCGGCGAGATCCAGACATGCGGAAAGCGGGTTTCCGCGCCGTCAGCCTTTCCTTGCGGCGATCCGCGCCAGCGTCTTGGCATTGGACAGCTCCCTTACCGCGTCCTTGCCGATCCAGCGCGCCGTCCTGTCGGTCGACTGCGCCAGCCGTTCGGCGACAGCCAGGGCAGCGCCGTGCATGTCCATCGATCGTTTGCCGATCGACCGAAGCGCCCAGTTCACGGCCTTCTTCACGAAATTGCGGCTGTCGTTCGCATGCGTTTCGATGATCGGCAGGAAGGAGAGGAAGGTCGCCCCTGGCTCCTTCTTCCGGTGGACGACGGACCAGGCCATCATGGCGAAGGCCGTGCGCCGAACGAACTCCCGCTCATCGGCCGCAAACTCGGCGATCAGTTCTTTCCAGGCGTCCGTATCGACAAAGAGATCGGAGACGCCGTCGACGATGTCCCAGGAGTCGAAACTAGCCGCCCATCGTCTTGCATCTTCAGCAGAAAACCGTTTCGGGTCAGCCGTGACGGAGGCGATGAACTGCGCCTCCATGATGCCGGTGTCCCATAGCTCGAAGGCGCGCTCGTGGTTGCGTTTGATCTTCCTGGCGATCTGCCGCTGCATGCCGTGCGTGATACCAAGTGCACGGTCGATCTTGATGCCGTAGCGCAACATGCCGAGGCGGTTCTCCTCCGATCCGATAGCGCGCAGATGGGCGACGATTTCCGCGACACTTGACTGAGGCGAAAGCTCTGCCACCGCAGAAACCTATTTCTCGAGACGGGCGAGCAGCGAGGACGTGTCCCAGCGCTTGCCACCCATCGCCTGCACATCCTTGTAGAACTGGTCGACGAGTGCGGTGACCGGCAGTCTGGCGCCATTGCGATCGGCCTCGGCCAGGCAGATGCCGAGATCCTTGCGCATCCAGTCGACGGCGAAGCCGAAATCATATTTGCCGGCGTTCATCGTCTTGTGGCGGTTCTCCATCTGCCAGGAGCCCGCGGCGCCCTTGGAAATCACCTCGATCACCTTCTCGATGTCGAGCCCGGCCTTCTTGCCAAAATGGATGCCTTCGGCCAGGCCCTGGACGAGACCGGCGATGGTGATCTGGTTGATCATCTTGGTGAGCTGGCCGGCACCGGCCGACCCCATCAAGCCGACCATGCGGGCAAAAGCGTCGATGACAGGCTTCGCTCTGTCGAAAGCGTCCTGCTCGCCGCCGACCATGACGGTCAGCACGCCGTTCTCGGCGCCGGCCTGGCCGCCCGAGACCGGCGCGTCGAGAAACGAAAAACCACCGACTTGCGCCGCCGCCGCCAGCTCGCGAGCGACCTCGGCCGAGGCCGTGGTGTTGTCGATGAAGACCGAACCCTTCTTCATCGATTTGAAGGCGCCTTCCGGACCGGTCGTCACCGAACGCAAATCGTCGTCATTGCCGACACAGGAGAAGACAAAATCCTTGCCTTCGGCGGCCTGTGCTGGCGTCGCCGCAAGGCTACCGCCATGCCGGCCAACCCATTGCTCGGCCTTGGCCTTGGTGCGGTTGTAGACGGTGACGTCATGGCCGCCCTTGTTCTTCAAGTGCCCGGCCATCGGATAGCCCATCACGCCAAGACCGAGAAATGCAACAGATGCCATGAGCTTGCCCTTCAGAAACGGAATTTGCTGCGAGACGTCTAGGCTCTGCGCGCAATTCGTCAAGATGCGCAGGGCAGGATCGACTGGTGCAGCTGAATTTGAAAATAGTCAGCGTTTCAGGTGAACGGTGATCCGGCGCTCGATCCATTCGACTCCATGACGCAATATCTCGACCATCACCAGATAGACGAGCGCGACCCAGATATAGGCCTGGATGTCGAACGAGTTGGCGAAGGCGAGCTTGGCATTGCCCATCAGATCATAGACCGTGATGATGGCGACGATGGCGGAAGCCTTGACCATCAGGATCAGTTCGTTGCCATAGGGCCGCAAGGCGACGATCAAGGC
>NZ_RZOM01000617.1:0-3719 GCF_003999175.1 Mesorhizobium sp. M7A.F.Ca.ET.027.03.2.1
CTGGAGCGGGTTGGACCTGTCGCTGTTCCCGCCGGACGGGCCATTGCCGCCGCTGCCGGACGAGAGCACGTTCAACGGCGGACGCACGTCGCTCAACCGGGTCAAGCAATGGGCGAAGCAGAATCTCAGCCTGCGCGAGATCGCCCGCAAACTCGCCAACAGCGGTTCGGTGCCGACCGTCGCCGGCACGCCGGTACAGATCGCCGACCAACTGCAGGACTGGTTCGTTTCCGGTGCCGCCGACGGCTTCAACCTGATGTTCCCGCTGCTGCCCGAGGACTGGGTGAATTTCGCCGAACAGGTGGTTCCGGAGCTGCAGCGGCGCGGCGTGTTCCCGACCGAATACGCGCCGGGAACGCTGCGCGACCGCTTCGGCCTGGCGCGACCAGCCAATCGCTTCGCCGAACAACGCGACAATGCGCGCGCGGTGTCCTGACGTCAGGCCGGGAGAACGATCATGACCGTTGCACCAAGATTGCAGCCCCGCGAAGCCACCGCGCCGCAGCTCGTCAATGTCCTGCACAGCCCCAAGCGCGTGCGCGTCAAGTTCGGCGGCCGCACCATCGCCGACAGCCGCAACGTGCTCGTGCTGCGCTCCAACCATTTCCTGCCGATCTATTTCTTCCCGCCGTCAGCGGTCGACCCGTCGGTGCTGAGACCCTCACTGCATCGCGAACCGCACCCGGTCGGTGGCGAAACCGCCTATTGGGATATCGACAGCGGTGACAGGCGCAGCGCCAACGCGGCCTGGGCGTTCGTGTCGCCACCGGATGAAAACCTGGCGCCTCTGGCCGGCCGCATCGCCTTCACCTGGAAAGCCGTCGACCAATGGTTCGAGGAGGAAGAGGAAGTCTTCGTCCACGCCCGCGATCCCTACGCACGCATCGATGTGCTGCAGAGCTCCAGCCATGTGCAGGTCTGGTTCGACGGCGAGCCGATCGCCGACAGCCAGCGCCCGGTTCTGCTGTTCGAGACGCATCTGCCAACGCGTTTTTATCTGCCCGCGGAAGACATCCGGCTGGAGCGGCTGACGGCGTCCGTCACAACGACGCGATGTCCTTACAAGGGCATCGCCTCCTATTGGTCCGGCCTGCTGAGCGACGGCTCGGTGCGCCCTGACATCGCCTGGAGCTACCGGGATCCCATAGAGGAAATGCCCAAGATCAAGGGCCTCATCGCGTTCTATCCGCAGGCCGTCGACCGCATCCATCTCGACGGCGAACCCGTCGCATAGCTTTCAATCTTCATTTCAAGGCAGGGGTTTAACATGACCAAACTCAGAGATATCGACGCAGTTCGCAATCTGTCGGGGGACATCTGGAATGTCGCCGTCGACGAATATCAGGGCGGCTTTCTCAAGCGCCGCGATCTCCTGAAATACGCCGCACTGCTCGGCCTGACCGGCTTTGCCGCTTCGCAAGGGCTTGAAGGCGCGCGCGCCGCGACTGCTGCCGGCGGCACGGTTCGCGTTGGGCTCGGCCAGCCGACCAAGGCGATCGATCCGGTTTCGGTCACCGATCCGGCCAGCATCGGGGTGATCAGCCAGGTCGGCGAGTATCTGATCCTCGACGATCCGAAGGATGGTCTGCAGCCGAAGCTGGCTCTGTCCTGGGAAGCAAACGAGACGGCCAGTCGCTGGACCTTCAAGTTGCGGCCAGGGGTGAAATTCCACGATGGCCGCGCGGTCACCGCCAGGGATGTTGTGGCGAGCTTCGAGCGGCTGGTCGATCCGGCCAGCGGCTCGTCGGCGCTGTCCGCCTACAAGGGCATCCTGTCCAAGGGCGGCGCCAAGCTGGTCGACGACGAAACCGTCGCCTTCGATCTCGACGGCCCAAACAGCAACTTCCCCTTCTATGTCTCCTCAGACGTCTACAATGCCGTCATCCTGCCGGCCGACTATGCCGGCGATTTCGAGAAGAGTTTCAACGGCACCGGTCCGTTCAAGCTCGAATCCTTCCGTCCCAAGCAAGGCGCCAGCTTCGTTCGCAATGAAGACTACTGGGGCGACAAGGCGCTGCCCGACCGGGTCGAGATCAAGTTTTTCGACGACGAGCAGGCGCAGGTGCTGGCGCTGCAGGCCGGCCAGCTCGACGTCATCCCGAGCACGACGCGCCTGGAGCTGGCGATCGAGGGCAATCCCAATTTCAAGCTGCTGAGCGTGCAGGCAAGCTCGCATGACCAGGTGCATCTCAGAACCGACCAGGCGCCGTTCACCGACAAGCGCATCCGCCGCGCGCTGGCGCTCACCATCGACCGCGAGGCGGTGGTCAAGGGCCTGCTGAAGGGCCGCGCCATCGTCGGCAACGACACCCCGTTCGCGCCGATCTTCCCATCGGCCGATCCGTCGGTGCCGCAGCGCAAGCAGGACATTGCGGAAGCCAAGCGGCTGCTCGGCGAGGCGGGTGTGCCGAACGGCTTCGAGGTGAAGCTGACCACCGAGCGCGCCTATGACATTCCCGACTATGCGGTGATCATCCAGAACTTCGCCAGGAAGGCCGGCATCGACGTCAAGCTCAATGTCCTGCCACAGGACGCCTATTACGGCTCGGCCACCTTCGGCAGCTCGCCCTGGCTGGATTCGGTGCTCGGCATCACCGACTACGGCCATCGCGGCACGCCCGACATCTTCCTCAACGCCACGCTGAAGAGTTCGGGAGCCTGGAACGCGGCGCATTTCAACAACCCGGCCTATGATGCGCTGCTGCTCGACTACTCTAAGGCGCGTGATCTGCAGGCACAGCGCCTCGTTGCCGGCAAGATCCAGACCTTGCTGCTTGACGAGACGCCGGCGATCATCAGCTACTTCTCGCAATACAGCCGGATCGTCAGCTCGAAGGTCGAGGGCGTGCGCTTCACCGCGATCTCGCATCTGCTGCTCGACCGCGTTTCCTTCGTCCAGGCATGATCGCGACATGCTGACCGGTCGCATTCTGTCAGCGCGTCTGGGCACACTTGTCCTCACGCTGTGGCTGGTCAGCATCCTGGTGTTCTTCGCCGGGCAGGTCCTGCCCGGCGATGTCGGCCGTGTGATGCTCGGGCCTTTTGCCGATGCGCAGGCGGTGGCGGAACTGAACAAGCGGCTGGGCACCGATCAGCCGGTTCTCGTCCAGTACTGGCTCTGGTTCAGCAAGGCCGTCACCGGTGACTTCGGCACCTCGCTGTCGATGCGCGGGCCGGTGGCGCCCTTCGTGCTGGAAAGCCTCAAGCGCTCCGCCGCCCTTGCCGGCATTATTCTGATTTTTCTCATTCCGCTTGGCGTTGGTGCCGGCGTCGTTGCCGGTCTCAATGCGGGCCGCTTGATCGACCGGCTGATCGTGATGGCAGGCGTCTCCTTCGGCATTGTGCCTGATTTCGTTTCTGGCCTGATGCTGCTCATCGTTTTCGGCCTGTGGCTGAACTGGTTCCCGATCTCCGGTGTTGCGCCCGATGGCGCGGGCTTCTGGACGCATGGCTATTATCTGATCCTGCCGGCGCTGCCGCTGGTGCTGAACCTTGCCGGCTACATCGCCCGGATGACGCGGGCAGGGGTGATCGAGGCAATGGCCGCCGATTATACGCGCACCGCCGTCCTGAAAGGGCTCGAGCGGCGCGAGATCATCTTTCGGCACGTGCTGCGCAACGCGCTGACGCCGACCATCGCGGTGCTGGCGACGCAGACCGGCTACATGCTTGGCGGGCTGGTGGTGATCGAGGCGCTGTTCGGCATCCAGGGGCTTGGC
>NZ_RZOM01000618.1:0-3709 GCF_003999175.1 Mesorhizobium sp. M7A.F.Ca.ET.027.03.2.1
AGGTGATCCTCTGTGGCGGTGCCTTCGGTTCGCCGCAGCTTCTGTTGCTGTCGGGTATCGGCCCGGCGGCCGAACTTGCCGTGCACGGCGTTCCCGTCGTCCACGAATTGCCGGGCGTTGGCAAGAACCTGCAGGACCACCTCGATTTTATCGTCGGCTGGAGATCGAAGGACACCGATATGCTCGGTATGAGCCCGCGCGGCGCGTGGGGTTTCCTCAGGCACATCGCGCAGTGGCGGCGGGATGGGACCGGCCTGATCGCCTCGCCGTCGGCCGAGAGCGGCGCTTTCGTCAAATCGACCCGGCGCTTGAGCGCCCTGACCTGCAGCTGCAATTCGTCATCGGCTTGGTCGAAAACCATGCGCGCACGCTGCACTACGGTTTCGGCTTCTCCTGTCATGTCTGCATATTGCGGCCGCACTCGCGTGGCGAGGTTGGGCTGGCCAGCGCCGATCCACTTGCCGCGCCACGCATCGATCCGCGCTTTCTCGGCGACCAGCGCGATGCGGAACTGCTGCTGAAAGGCGTGAGGATCACCCGGCAGGTGCTGGCTTCGCCGGCGCTGACGCGCTACCGGCACAAGGAAATGCACATCGCCGGCGAGCCGAGCGATGCCGATCTGATGACCCATATCCGTACCCGCGCCGACACGGTCTATCACCCGGTCGGCTCCTGTCGGATGGGGGTCGACGAGATGGCGGTGGTCGATCCGCAACTCAAGGCGCGCGGGCTTGAAGCCTTGCGTGTCGTGGACGCCTCGGTGATGCCGACACTGATTGGTGGCAACACCAATGCCCCAACCATCATGATCGCCGAAAAGGCCGCCGACATGATCAGGGCTGCCTGATCGGAGCTCCAGGCCGCGGCGCCCATGGCGCGGCGGTCTTTTTGTTGTGACGCAATTGCCCAGGGAAAACGCTACGCGTTTTCCCTGGAAAACCGTTCACACTTCTCCTGGAATTGCTTAAGCCGCCGCCCGTGCCTCGCGGAACGACACCAGCTTGCGGCGGTTTTCGTCCCACAATGCCAGTTTGACGCAGCGCAGGCTTTCGAGCAGCGTAACCCGGCCTATGTCGCGCAACTCGGGATAATCCCGCAGCACTTCCTGCAACCGGTAGCACGGCACCTTGGCCGAGAGGTGATGGACGTGATGGACACCGATGTTGCCGGTTAGCCAGTTCAGCACCGGCGGAAGGTCGTAATACGACGATCCGTGCAAGGCGGCGTGCTGGAATTCCCAGTCGGCATCCTTCGCCCATTCTGTTTCCTCGAACTGGTGCTGGACGTAGAACAGCCAGATGCCGGCCGAACCGGCGAGGATGACGATCGGCAGGTGAACCACCAGGAAAGCGCCCGGGCCGACGAACCAGATAAGGACGGCTGCTGCGACCGCGATGCCAAGGTTGGTGGTCATCGACGACACCCAAGGGGTCAGGCCGCCGCGCATCATGCCGACGGGTAGCCTCTGCTCGAAGATGAAAAGCCAGATCGGACCGAGCCCGAACATCACCAGCGGATGGCGATAGAGACGATAGGCGAGGCGGCCCCGCCACGACATCTGCCGGTATTCTGCAACGGTCAGCGTCCGGATGTCGCCCATGCCGCGTTCGTCAAGATTGCCGGCGCTGGCGTGGTGCGTCGCGTGGGCGCGCCGCCAGCAATCGTAGGGCGTCAGCGTCAGGATGCCGAGCGCGCGGCCAATCCAGTCGTCCGCGTAACGATTGGCGAAGAAGGAGCCGTGGCCGCAATCGTGCTGGATCATGAAGATGCGCACCAGAAACCCGGCCGCGGGGAGGATGAGGACCAGTCCCCACCAATGGCCATAGGCATAAGCCGCCGAAGACAGCCCCCAGAGTATGGCGAATGGAATGAGGGTGATGGCGAGTTCGACGGCGCTGCGCCGCCTGTCAGGCTTCTTGTAGCGGGCGAGAATCTTCAACCAGGCGCGCTTGCTGTTGGCGACCGCCTCAGGGGAAATCATGTTCATCAGGAAGCATAGGCGGGGCGCCTCGCCGCCGCAAGGCAACATCACGCAAAATTACTGTGCGTAATTGTCGCGTGGCTTGGCGATCGAGCCTGCCAACCCGCCAAATCGACCTGCTGATGGCTCTGAGCGTCGGTTTTCCGCTGGTCGATCGCTATTCGCGATCGAGGATAGGGCAGCCGCGCTCGGTGCCAAAAGTCACGCGCACGCGGTCGCCGCCCTGTCTGCCGCGGACCGTGATCTCCCGGCGGCCGACGGACTCTATCCTTGCGCGGCGGATGCCCATTCGGTCTGCCTTGTCGAGAGCCCGGTCTTCCGTGCAGCCTCGTTGACGGCGGTCGCGCCGATCGTCGCGACGGGGGCCTTCGCAATCGTCGTAGGCGGGGTCGCAATCTTCCATGAGCTTCAGCCGCGGGCCATGTTTGCCCAATTGCAGCTGAAGATTGTCTGCTTGTGCCGGAAAGGCCGCCAAGGTGAGGGCGCCGAGGCCGACAAACGCTATCAGCGATGAGGTGATCGAAACCTTGCGCATTTACGTCCTCCATTGAACCACAACACATCTATCCTTAGATGGTTCGGCTCTCCCCGGCTATTGCCGATAGGAGGTTTGCTGCCAAGATCGATTGTTGCGTTACGGCCGGCGCCAGCCGATGTCACCGCGCTCCGCCCCATCGAGGCGGTCGAGCAGTTCTCTGAACCGATCGGGGATGTCGGCCTCGGTGCGGAAGGCCGGCAAGGTGCGCAGAAAGCGGGTCACCGCCTCGGCGCCGAACTGGCGCCTGATCTCGATGGCCAGCCCCTCTGCCTTTTCGCCCATGTTGCGGGTCATCATCTCAAAATCCTGTGTCGGCTTCGAAACTCCTGCAGCAAGAGAATGGTTCCCCCATCATGCCTGTATGGCAAGCAAAGCCCGCGGTTAAGGTAAAATTTGAATTAAAGTCGAAATGTCTTGCCTGTCATTGTCCGGCCTTGGCCGGCGGCTTCCATAGTCGCTTACCCCTTGATTTTTGGCCGCCAAACATCGATATCGGGCACAAAATCCACATCATTCGAGATTGACGGGAAACGGCGATGAGCGACCAGGCAAAAGACGAACGCGCGCCCGACGAAGTCGAGGCGACCGAGCCCGCAGCCGAGCGCACGGAAGGCAGCACCGACGGCGACTATGAAGCCCTTGTGCGGCTGCTGAAGGAAAATGAGGAGTTGAAGGACCGCGCGCTGCGCGTGGCGGCGGAGATGGAAAACCTGCGTCGCCGCACGGCGCGCGATGTGCACGATGCGCGCACCTACGCGGTCGCGAATTTCGCCCGCGACATGTTGTCGGTGTCGGACAATCTGCGCCGCGCGCTGGATGCGATTCCCGCCGAGGCCAAGGCATCGGGTGACGCCGGCTTCAAGGCGCTGATCGAAGGCGTCGACCTCACCGAGCGCGCCATGCTGTCGGCGCTGGAACGGCATGGGGTCAAGAAGCTCGCGCCTGAAGGCGAGAAGTTCGATCCCAATTTCCACCAGGCGATGTTCGAAGTGCCCAATCCGGATGTCCCGGCCAACACCGTGGTCCAGGTCGTGCAGCCGGGGTATTCGATCGGCGACCGCGTGCTGCGCCCGGCCATGGTCGGCGTCGCCAAGGGTGGTCCGAAGTTCGCCGCCGCTGAAGCACCGGTTGAGCCGGGGCCGGTGAATGAGCAGGCTGAGAAAGATGCGTAGTTAGGGCAGTAAGGGAGT
>NZ_RZOM01000619.1:0-3683 GCF_003999175.1 Mesorhizobium sp. M7A.F.Ca.ET.027.03.2.1
GCGCCCCGGTATCGTCTTTGGCGCCGACATCATCGCCGGCTTCCCGACCGAGACCGACGAAATGTTCGAGAACTCGGAAAAAATTGTCGAGGAGTGTGGCCTGACCCATCTCCACGTCTTCCCCTTCAGCCCACGCGAAGGCACGCCCGCCGCGCGCATGCCGCAGCTCCGCCGCGAGGTCGTCAAGCAGCGCGCCGCCCGGCTGCGTGCCGCCGGTGAAGCTGCCTATTTCAGGCATCTGTCGTCGCTCACCGGAACGCGCCAGTCGATCCTGATCGAGCGCGACGGCCTTGGCCGCACCGAGGGTTTTACGCTTGCCGCACTCGGCACGGGCGCACCGGGTGAGATCGTCGGGGCTGAGATATCAGGCCACGATGGTAGCAGGCTGATCGCGGCGCCCCTTGCCGCCCGCGCCGCCTGAGAAACGCAAAGCATGGCTGGTTTTTTCAAGAAGATATTTTCGTTCGGCAAGAAAGAGGTTGTCGAGGAGCGGATCGACGAGACCGCCCCGCTGCCGCCGATCAAATGGGAAGCACTCGATACGCTGAAGCCGGCGGCCGAACAGGTCGTTCCGGAGTTCTTGAAGCGCGACGAGCCGCGGCCCGAGGCGGGAACGACGCCCGCGCCGGTAGTCGAGCCGGAGGTAATTCCTGCGCCGCAACCGGCGCCTGTCGAGGAACCGGCGCCCGAGCCGGAGCCAACCATCCCGCCAGTACCGGAGCCGGCTGTTCCCTCAGAGCCAGAACCTCTGCCGGAGGCCGAGCCGGCAGAAGAACCAGCGCCCGAGACGCCAGCCGAGCCGCCGGCTCCCGAGGAGATACCAACACCTCCCGCCGTTCCGGAACCCACGCCCGAACCGCAGCCGCAAGAAGTCCCTGCTCCGGCGCCGGCCGAGCCGGAGATCGTCCCGTCGCGGCCGGAAAAGCAGCCGGAGACGGCCCCGGTCGAAGTGCCGACGCCTGTCGAGGTTCCGGCAGAAACACCAGCGCCGATCGAGGTGCCGACACCGGCGCCGTCCCCTCTTCAGCCGTCTTCAGAGGCCGGCACCGCCCCTCATCCGCCTGCCGGCACCTTCTCCCCGTATAGAGACGGGGAGAAGGGGGCTAGCGGTGAAGTTGCGCCTCCTCTTGCAAACATCGAAGACGAAGCCTCAACGCTGACGCCCCCCTCTCCCCGTCCTTCACGGGGAGAGGGTAGGGGTGAGGGGCAGCACGAACTTGCGAAAGATTCGGCGCCACCCGTGGAAGCCATGCCGGCTGCTCTCGTGGCCGAAGCGCCCGCCGCCGAAATCGCACCTCCCATTCGCCAGCCTGCGCCGATCGAATCGCAGCCGGTCATTGCGGAAATCGCGCCCGAGCCGCAGTCTCTTCCACAACCCGCGCCGGAGCCGAAAGCCGCCCCTGGCAAGGTGACCGTCACCAAAAAGGTCGAGCAGAAGGCCGAGCCGCGGAAGGCGCCCGAACCGGCACCGAGGCGCTCCTGGTTCCAGCGCATGAAGGACGGGCTTGCCCGCTCCTCCAAGGAGCTCACCGGCAACATTGCCGGCGTCTTCACCAAGCGCAAGCTGGACGAAGAGACTTTGCAGGACCTCGAGGATGTGCTGATCCGTGCCGATCTCGGCATGGAGACGGCCTTGCGCGTTACCGACGCGCTGGCCGCCAGCCGCTACGGCAAGGACGTCTCGGACACCGAGGTTCGCGCCATCATGGCTGCCGAGGTGGAAAAGGTGTTGACCCATGTCGCCATGCCGCTGGAGCTCGACCTCTCGCATAAGCCGCATGTCATCCTGGTGGTCGGCGTCAACGGTACCGGCAAGACCACGACCATCGGCAAGCTCGCCGCCAAGCTCACCGATGGCGGGCTGTCGGTGATGCTCGCTGCCGGCGACACCTTCCGCGCCGCTGCGATCGAGCAGCTGAAGATCTGGGGCGAGCGGACGAAATCGCCGGTCATCGCCTCCAAGATCGGCGCCGATGCCGCAGGGCTCGCCTATGACGCCTTCGAGAAGGCCAGGGAGGCCGGTTCCGACGTGCTGATCATCGACACCGCCGGCCGCCTGCAGAACAAGACCGAACTGATGGCCGAGCTCGAAAAGATCGTCCGCGTGCTTGGCAAACTCGACCCGGAAGCGCCGCACACCGTGCTGCAGACAGTCGACGCCACCACCGGCCAGAACGCGCTCAACCAGGTCGAGATCTTCCGCAATATCGCCGGTGTCAACGGCCTGGTGATGACCAAGCTGGACGGCACGGCACGCGGCGGTATTCTGGTGGCGATCGCGGCAAAGCACAAATTGCCGGTCTATTTCATCGGCGTCGGCGAACAGGTCGACGACCTCGAACCGTTCTCAGCAAGCGAATTCGCCAGGGCGATCGCTGGAGTAGCCTAACAAGCATGTCCCAAAAAGGTGCAGACTTTTTGGATCAGATCATGCGCAAGAAAGAGATTCCATGAACCCACCCATTCTCGAACGCGATCCGTCGGACCCGCAGAAGCAGAAGAAGGAAGGCGTCAATCCGCTGCTCAAGCTGGTGCTGGAGCTGGGTCCGTTGATGGTGTTCTTCTTCGCCAATGCGCGCGGCGGATGGCTGGTGCCGAAATTCCCTGTTCTGGCCGAGTTCGGCGGGCCGATCTTCGTTGCCACCGGGCTGTTCATGGCCGCCACGGCAATCGCCCTGATCGCCTCGTGGCTGCTCACCCGCACCTTGCCGATCATGCCGATGGTGTCGGGCGTCGTCGTCTTCATCTTCGGCGCGCTGACGCTCTATCTGCAGGACGACGTCTTCATCAAGATGAAGCCGACCATCGTCAACACGCTGTTCGGCGGCGTGCTGCTCGGCGGCCTCTACTTCGGCAAGTCGCTGCTTGGCTATGTCTTCGATTCAGCCTTCAGCCTCGACGCAGATGGCTGGCGGAAACTGACCTTCCGCTGGGGCCTGTTCTTCCTGTTCCTGGCCATCGTCAATGAGGTGGTGTGGCGCAATTTTTCCACCGACGCCTGGGTTACTTTCAAGGTCTGGGGCATCATGCCGATCACGCTTCTGTTCACCTTCAGCCAGATGCCGCTGATCCTGCGTCATTCACTCGAGGACAAGGCCGGCAAAGAAGAGAAGGCCGGGAAATAGAGCAACTCCAGGAAAAGTGTCCGGAGCTGCGTCAAAACAAAGGGAAACAGCGGTTCTGCGTTCGTGAGACAATGAACCGTTCCGGGGAGAGGGACATGGAATTCATCACCACGCACGACCAGTTGAGGACGATCTACAAGACGCCACGGCCGACCGACGGTTCTATCCGCAAGGAGCTGAAAAAACTTGACGGCCATTGCCGCTCCTTCATCGGCAAGAGCCCGTTCGTGCTGATCGGCTCGTCCGACGGTGCCGGCAACGCCGACGTGACGCCGAAGGGCGACAAGCCGGGCTTTGCCACCGTTCTCGACGACACCACCATCGCCATTCCCGACCGGCCCGGCAACAACCGGCTCGACACGCTGGAGAACATCCTCCTCAATCCCTCGGTCGGGCTGCTTTTCCTCATTCCCGGCATGAACGAGACGCTGCGCGTCAACGGCGATGCCCGCATCACCGTCGACGCAAATTTGCGCGAACGGCTCGCCGTCGACGGCAGGGAGCCGCAAAGCGTCGTCGTGGTCAGCGTGAAGGCCGCCTACATGCACTGCGCAAAAG
>NZ_RZOM01000061.1:0-11875 GCF_003999175.1 Mesorhizobium sp. M7A.F.Ca.ET.027.03.2.1
GACCGGTGCCGTCTCGATCTTGAAGGCGGCCGAGATCAGCGCCCGAGTATAGTCGGTTTGCGGATTTTCAAAAATCTGCTGGGAAGGACCAGCTTCGACGATCCGGCCATTGCGCATGACGATGACGTCGTTGGCGAGCGCACGGATGACTTTCAAATCATGGCTGATGAAGAGATAGGCGAGATCGTGCTTGGCCTGCAGGCTGCGCAGCAGATCGACGACCTGCGCCTGCACGCTCATGTCGAGTGCCGATGTCGGCTCGTCCAGCATGACGAAGCGCGGGTTGAGCACCATGGCGCGTGCGATGGCAACGCGCTGGCGCTGGCCGCCGGAAAACTCGTGCGGATAGCGGTTGCGTGTCGCCGGATCGAGCCCGACCTCCTTCAGCACGGCGGCCACCTTGTCGTCGCGCTCGTCGGGCGACAGCTTCGGCTCGTGGATCTTGAGGCCTTCTTCGATGATCTCTGCGATCGACATGCGCGGGCTGAGCGAGCCGAACGGATCCTGGAAGACGATCTGCAATTCGCGCCTGAGCGGCCGCATGGCGTTGAAAGTCAGCTGGTTGATGTCGCGACCATTGAACTGGATCGTTCCGGTCGACGAGATCATTCTTGCCAGCGCCAGGCCGAGCGTCGTCTTGCCGGAGCCGGATTCGCCGACCACGCCCAGCGTCTGGCCGGCGCGCACGGTGACATCGATGCCGTCGACGGCCTTCACATTGTCGACGGTGCGGCGGAAGAAGCCCTGCTTGATCGGAAACCAGACCTTTATGTCCTTGCCGGTCATGACAGGCTTGGCATCGGCATTGGCGGCCGGCGGCTTGCCTTTTGGCTCGGCCGCCAGCAGATGCCGCGTATAGGCATGCTGCGGATTGGCGAAGATCTCCTTGGTCGGCCCGGTCTCGACGATCTTGCCCTTGGTCATCACGCAGACACGGTCGGCAATCTTGCGCACGATGCCGAGATCATGGGTGATGAACAGCATCGACATGCCCTTGCGGCTCTTCAAGCCGGCCAGCAGTTCGAGGATCTGCGCCTGTACGGTGACGTCGAGCGCCGTCGTCGGCTCGTCGGCGATCAGAAGTTCGGGCTCATTGGCCAGCGCCATGGCGATCATCACGCGCTGGCGTTGGCCGCCGGACAACTGGTGCGGATAGGCATCGAGGCGCTTGTGCGGATCGCGGATGCCGACCTCGTTGAGCAAGGCCAGCGTGCGCTCCTTGGCCGGGCGCTCGGCCATGCCTTGATGCAGCTTCAGGATCTCGACGATTTGATGCTCGATCGTGTGCAGCGGATTGAGCGAGGTCATCGGCTCCTGGAAGATCATGGTGATCTTGTTGCCGCGCACTTGCCGCAACTGCTTCTCGCTCATGGCAAGCAGGTCGGCGCCCTGGAACACGATCTTTCCCGAGGGGTGGCTGGCGCTTGGATAGGGCAGCAGCTTCAGCACCGAAAGCGCCGAGACCGATTTGCCGGAGCCGGATTCGCCGACCAGCGCCACCGTTTCGCCCTTGGCGATGTCGAACGAGATGTGGTCGACCGCCGTCGACTGGCCGCCGCCCTGGCTGAAGGCGACGCTGAGGTCCTGTACGCTGAGCAAGGGGGCTTCGCTCATCTGAACGTCTTGCGCGGATCGAAGGCGTCGCGCGTCGCCTCGCCGACGAAGACCAGCAGCGACAGCATCAGCGAGATGACGACGAAGCCGGAAATGCCGAGCCACGGCGCATTGAGGTTGCGCTGTGCCTGCTTGAGCAGTTCGCCGAGCGAAGCGGAGCCGGGCGGCAGGCCAAAACCGAGGTAGTCGAGCGAGGTCAGCGTCGAGATCGAACCTGAGAGCAGGAAGGGCATGAAGGTCAATGTCGCCACCATGGCGTTGGGCAACAGGTGCCGGAACATGATGGTGCGGTTGGGCACGCCGAGCGCGCGCGCCGCGTTGACATATTCGAAATTGCGGGCGCGCAGGAACTCGGCCCGCACCACGCCGACCAGCGCCACCCAGGAGAACAACAGCATCAGGCCGAGCAGGATGAAGAAGCCCGGCGGCAGGATGGCGGCGACGATGAGCAGGAGATAGAGCACGGGGATGGCGGACCAGATTTCGATGAAACGCTGGAACAAGAGATCCGTCCAGCCGCCGAAATAGCCTTGCACGGCGCCGGCCGCGACGCCGATCAAGGCCGAGCCGGCGGTCAGGATCAGGCCGAACAGCACCGAAATGCGGAAGCCGTAGATGACGCGCGCCAGCACGTCGCGCGCCTGGTCGTCGGTGCCGAGCCAATTCCAGTTGCCGACGATGCAGGCGGGGTCGGCGGCACCCTGCGGATACTGGTTGCAGCGCTTCGTGGCGTCATACTGCCAAGACGGCCTGGCCGGCGCTGCTTCCGGAATGGCGTTGTTGACGGTCTGATAGGAGTAGCGCACCGGCGGCCAGATCATCCAGCCATTGGCGTTGATCTCGTCCTGGATGACCGGGTCGCGATAATCGGTGACGGCATAGAAGCCGCCGAATTTTTCCTCGGGGTAGGCGACCAGCACCGGAAACAGGATCTCGCCCTTGTAGGAGGCGATGATCGGCTTGTCGTTGGCGATGAACTCGGAAAACAGCGACAGCACGAACAGGACGAGGAAGATCCACAGCGACCAGTAGCCGCGGCGGTTGGCTTTGAAGTTCTGCAGGCGCCGCTTGTTGAGCGGCGACAGAAACGGCCGCTTGATCCGCGCGGGTGCCGCGTCCACGGGTACTGTAGCCTCCGACATCAGACGTCTCTCCGCTCGAAATCGATGCGCGGATCGACCCAGGTGTAGAGCAGGTCGGACAAGAGACCGACGAACAGCCCGAGCAGCGAGAAGATATAGAGATTGGCGAACACCACCGGATAGTCGCGCTCGACCACCGACCGGAAGCCGAGCAGGCCGAGGCCATCGAGGGAAAAGATGTTCTCGATCAGCAGCGATCCGGTGAAGAAGGCCGAGATGAAGGCCCCGGGAAAGCCGGCGATGACGATCAGCATGGCGTTGCGGAAGACGTGGCCGTAGAGCACCTGCCGTTCCGACAGACCCTTGGCCCGCGCCGTCACCACATACTGCTTGCGGATTTCTTCGAGGAACGAGTTCTTGGTCAGCAGCGTCGTGGTGGCGAAGGCCGACAGCACCAAAGCGGTCAGCGGCAAGGTCATGTGCCAGAAATAGTCGACGATCTTGCCCCACCAGGACAATTGATCCCAATTGTCCGAGGTGAGGCCGCGCAACGGAAACCAGTCCCAGAACGACCCGCCGGCAAACAGCACCATCAGCATGATGCCGAACAGGAAGCCAGGTATGGCATAGCCGACAATGACGACGCCGCTCGTCCAGACGTCGAAGGGAGTGCCGTCCTTGACCGCCTTGCGGATGCCGAGCGGGATCGAGATCAGGTAGGACAACAGCGTGATCCACAGCCCGATCGAGATCGACACCGGCATTTTTTCCAGGATCAGGTCGAGCACCGAAATGTCGCGGAAATAGCTGTCGCCGAAATCGAAGCGTGCATAATTCCACAGCATCATGCCGAAGCGCTCGAGCGGCGGCTTGTCGAAGCCGAACTGTTTCTCCAGCTTCTTGATGAATTCCGGATCGAGCCCCTGCGCGCCGCGATATTTCGAACTGACGTCACCGGCGGCATCGAAATTGCCGCCGGCACCCGCGTCGCCGCCACCGCCGCCGAGGCGGTCGCTGCCGCCCTGATTGGTCAGCCGGGCGATGACCTGTTCGACCGGACCGCCCGGCGCGAACTGGATGACGGCGAAGGATATCGCCATGATGCCGAACAGCGTCGGGATCATCAAAAGGATGCGGCGCAGGATATAGGCGCCCATCAGGCCTTCTGCCCTCGTTGAGCGAACATCTCAGCCTTTGCCAATTCTTGCCGCCTTGCCCTTATCGAACCACCACAGCGTCTCGACCGGAAAGCCGAAATCGGGCTTCTGTTCGACAAAGCCGAACATGTCCCAATAGGCGACGCGGTGATTCGCCAGATAGTATGTTGGAATCCAGTCGAGGCGCGCGCGCAAGACCCGGTCGAGCGCTCTGAGCGCCGTGACGAGTTCAATACGGTTTTTCGCCTTGCCGGCTGCCGCGATCAGGGCGTCGATGGCCTTGCTTTCGGTGCCCGGATAGTTGCGTTGCCCCGGGATTTTCGCCATACGGGAATCATAGAGCATCTGCAGGCTGTCGTCGGTCGGCGTCGCCCCGATCGACCAATGCAGCAAGGCAAGATCGAAGTCGTAATTGCTGTGCCGCTGCTCATACTGCGCCGAATCGATTTGCCGGATCGATGCGTCGATCCCTATTGCCTTCATATTCTCGGACCACGGGGTGTAGATGCGAACGATGCCGTCGTCCTCCGCCAGCATTTCGACCCGCAGCCGCTCACCCTTGTCGTTGACGACGAAACTGCCATCGCGTTTCCAGCCGGCTTGCGCGAGCAATCTCGAAGCCTCGCCCAGCAGCTTGCGGTCATGACCCGAACCGTCGGACAGGGGCTGTGTTACCGCTTCACCGAAAACCTCTGGCGGCAACTCGGCCCGGAACGGCTCCAGCAGGGCCAGTTCGTCAGGCGAGGGCAGGCCGTCGGCTTTGTAATCCGATCGTTCGAAGTTCGATTGAGAACGCTCGTAGGAGCCGTAAAACAAGGCCCGCTTCATCCATTCGAAATCGAAGCACCGGGCGATCGCCCGCCGCACCCGCTCATCGCGGAATTGCGGACGGCGCTGGTTCAGTGCGACGCTCTGCATGTCCGGCGTCTTCTCACCGGGAAATTCCCGTTTGACGACCTTGCCGTCCTTCAGCGCCGGAAAGTCGTATCCGGTCGCCCATACCCGCGAGGTGAATTCCTCGCGGAAATGCGTGTCGCCTTTCTTGAAGGCTTCGAACGCCGCCTGCCGGTCAAGATAGAAGTCGATGCGGATGCGGTCGAAATTGTAGAGGCCGCGGTTCACTGGCAGATCGCGGCCCCAATAGTCGGCCACGCGGTCATATTCGACAGTCTGTCCGGCCGCCACGCGTCCAATCTTGTAGGGACCCGAGCCAAGCGGCGGTGTCATGGTCGAGGCATCGAAATCATTGGCCGTATAAAAGGCCTTGGAGACGATCGGCATCCCCACGATCGCCAGGATGTTTTGCGCTGACTGTTCGCCGTTGAAAGTGAGGTTGACGGTGGCGGGATCGACCGCAACCGCGTCGGTCATGTACCGCAACGCCTGGGAAAGGTTCGGATGGCCCTTGTCCTTATAAAGCTTCAGCGCGAAGACAACGTCGTCCGCGGTCAGCGGCGAGCCGTCATGAAAACGCGCTTGCGGTCGCAGGGCGAAGCGGAAACCGTTGCGGTCTGGCGACAGGGTAACGGTTTCGGCGAGCAGGCCGTAGGCCGCATCCGGCTCATCGAGCGCGCTTGTCATCAGGGAATCGAAACAGAGTTCGGCGCGCGGCGGAGCCTCTCCCTTCAACACCAGGAAATTCAGGGTGTTGAAGGTCAGGAAGCTCTGATTGAGGGTCGAGTTCGGCGGCGCGAAATTCATCTGGCCGCCCTTTGGGGCGTCAGGATTGACGTAGTCGAAATGCGCGAAATCGGGTTTGTATTTGAGGTCGCCGAAGGCCGACAGGCCGTGCAGCTTGGTGCCGGTCGCAGTGTCGGCGAAGGCCTTGCCGGGCAGCAAGGCGGCGGCTGCCGCGGCACTGCCCAGGGCCAGGAAGTCGCGGCGGGGAAGGGCCGCCATCAATTGCCACCCTTGTACTTGGCCGCCAGCGCCTTCTCCTTGTCCGGGTCGATCCACCAGGAATCGATGTCGGCTCCGGCATAGGCAGGCTGCTTGTCGGGGAATTTGAACTTGTCCCAATAGGCCAGCCACACCGCCGACCGGTAATATTGGGGAACCACGTAGAAGTTCCACAGCAGGATGCGGTCGAGCGCATGGGTGGCGGCGACGAGATCGTCGCGATCGGTCGCGAAGATAATGCGATCGACCAGCGCGTCGACGGTCGGGTCCTTGATGCCCATCAGATTGCGCGAACCGGGCGAGTCGGCAGCTTTCGAGCTCCAGAAGTCGCGCTGCTCGTTGCCCGGCGATTCCGACTGCTGCAGCATCCCAGTAACGACATCGAAATCGAAATTGTTGACGCGGTTGATGTACTGCGTCTGGTCGATGATGCGCAAAGTGGCGTCGACGCCGATCTTGCGCAGATTGGCGATGTAGGGGCTGGCGATGACCTGGTCGGTGTCGTTCCAACCGAGGATTTCAAACTTGAACGGCGCGCCGGTCTTGGCATTGACCATCTTGCCGCCCTTGATCACCCAGCCCGCCTTGGCGAAGAGATCGACCGCCTGTTTCAGGTACTTCCGTTCCGCCTGCGGTGAATCATAAACCGGCAGCTTGAATTCCTGGGTGAAAAGTTCGGGCGGCAGCTTGTCTCGGTATTTTTCCAGGATTTCCAGTTCCTTGCCCTGCGGCAACCCGTTCGAGGCCAGTTCGGTGCCTTGGAAATAGCTCGACGTGCGGGTGTTGAAGCCGAAGAACAGTGTGCGGTTCATGCTCTCGAAATCGAACGGAATGGTCAGCGCTTCACGCACCAGCCGGTCCTGGAACAGCGGCCGCCGCTGGTTGAGGACGAAGCCCTGCATCGGTTCCGGCGCCTGGGTCTGGAAATCCTTCTTGATGACATCGCCGGCTTGGAATGCCGGGAAATTGTAAGCCGTCGCCCATTTGCGCGAACTGTATTCGCGGTTGATGTCTTCCAGCCCACCCTTGGTGAAGGCGAGCCAGGCAGCGTTGTCGTCCAGGATATAGGTGTAGCGTCGGGTGTCGAAGTTCTCACGGCCGATCTTCACCGGCAGCTTGGCCGCCCAATAGTCCGGCACACGCTGCCAGATGATTTCCGAGCCCGGCTTGAAGCTGGCGATCTTGTAGGCGGCTGAACCGAGCGGAATTTCCAGCGTCGGCTTGGTTACGTCTCGCTTCTTGCCGTTGGCATCGGTGCCTTTCCACCAATGTTTCGGCAGCACGGCAAGGTCGCCCATGATCTTGGGCAGTTCGCGATTGCCCTTCTGGTTGAAATGAAACTCCACCTCGCGATCCGAAATCGCCACCGCATCGGTGACATTCTCAAAATAGCGGCTGTACTGCGGGCTGTTGGCCTTCAGCACATGAAACGACCAGATCACGTCATCGACGGTGATCGGCTGGCCGTCATGCCATTTGGCGCGCGGATCGAGCCGGTAGGTCGCGGAGGAATAATCATCAGGATATTTGTAGGCATCGGCGATCAGTGGATGGCTGGTGCTGCCTTCATCGGTCGCCTGCTCCATCAGCGTGTCGTAGAGCAGGCCGCCGCCAAACCCGACGAGGCCGGCGGCCGGTGATCCCTGGACGACGTAGGGATTGAAGCTGTCGAATGTACCTGGCACCACCGAATTCAGCGTGCCGCCCTTGGGCGCGTTCGGGTTGACGTAGTCGTAGTGCTGGAAATTGGCGCCGTATTTGGACTCGCCGATCAGCGATGAGGTGGTGCGCCATTCGTCGGCGCGGGCAGCCTGCAAGCCCGCCGCCAGAAGGGCTGCCGCCAGCAACGACTTGAGAAGCGTTCGGCCAACCGTCATGCACTATCCTCTTCGCAATGCCCGTTCATGGCAATCTAGATGATTTGGCGCTCGTGAAAACCGCCATGCGCGGCTTTGTCGCCGCCTATGCGGTTTTCCCAACAAAAAAGCCGGGCTGAACCCGGCTTTTTCAAGGTCGTCGAGATGATATCTGGCTATTGGGCAGGCGCCGGTGCCGGTGCGGCCGGAGCCGGGGCGGCGGGAGCGGCCGGCGCGGCACCCTCAGCCGGCTTTGCCGGAGCGGCTGCATCGGCGGGCGCGCCTGCATCGGCGGCTGCACCCGGTGCCGGCAGCGGCTTGGGATTGTCCGACAGCGTGCGCAGATAGGCGATAACGTTGGCGCGGTCTTCTTCCTTCGGCAGGCCGGCAAAGCCCATCGCTGTGCCTTTCACGTCCTTCTTGGGCGACGTGATGAAGTGGTTGAGGTTGTCGTAGGTCCACTTCTCTGTGCCGCCCTTGGAATATTCCTTCATCCCCGCCGAATATGCGAAGCCCTCGTGAGAGGCGACCGGACGGTCGACGATGTCCCACAGGTCGGGGCCGACTTTGTTCGGACCGCCTTTTTCGCCGGAATGGCAGGCCTGGCACTTCTTGAAGATGGCAGCGCCTTGTTCGACACTTGCGTTGGCCAGAAGATCTGCGATCGGCTTTTCGGCTGCTGCAGGAGCGGCCGGGCCGCCCTCGGCGGGCTCGGCGGCCTCGATGGCGAAACCGGGCTTTTCCGGCGCCGGCGAGGCAAACAGCGCGTCCGACACAATACCGACCGAGAAGACGACGAAAACGGTTCCGAGCAATCCGGCGAGCAGTTTGTTGACTTCGTTGGAATCCATACGCCCCTTGCTCCCTTTTCCGGCGGACAGAACCGTCCACTCCGTCCGTCGGTATCGTGACCCGTCCTGCCAGGGCGGTCAAATCGGGCGGAAACTAGGTCTTTTGCTGCGGCGTTGCAACACCTATAAGGGCGCTTCCAGTGAGACCTTTTGCCACTTTCCCTGTCCTCTTTCGAGACGCCTTGCACCCGAAATGTCCACGCTGATCCTGATCCCGGCCCGCATGGCTTCGACCCGCCTGCCGGGCAAGCCGCTGGCCGACATCGCAGGCGCCCCGATGATCGTCCATGTCGCCCGCCGTGCCGCCGAAGCCGGCCTTGGACGGGTGGTGGTGGCGACCGACACGCAAAGCGTGGCGCAGGCGGTGCGCGCGCACGGTTTCGAGGCCGTGATGACGCGCATGGATCACGAATCCGGCTCCGACCGGATCCACGAGGCGCTGATCGCGCTCGACCCCAGGCGCAAGGTCGAAACCATCGTCAATGTGCAGGGCGACCTGCCGACGATCGATCCCGCGATCATCGCCGCGTCGCTCAGGCCGTTCGAGGACGGGGCGGTGGACATCGCCACGCTCGGCGTCGAGATCGTCCGTGACGAGGAAAAGACCAACCCCAATGTCGTCAAGATCGTCGGCTCGCCGCTCTCGGGCAGCAGGCTGAGGGCGCTCTATTTCACCCGTGCCACGGCGCCTTGGGGCGAGGGGCCGCTCTACCATCATGTCGGCCTCTATGCTTACCGCCGCGAAGCACTCGAGCGTTTCGTCGCGCTGAAGCCGTCGCCGCTCGAACGGCGCGAGCGGCTGGAGCAGTTGCGGGCGCTGGAAGCCGGCATGCGCATCGACGCCGAGATCGTCCAGTCGCTGCCGCTCGGCGTCGACACGCCGGAAGACCTCGAACGCGCCAGACAGATCCTTTCAACCTGAGATATCGGCATGCCTGAAAAGACCAACAGAATATCCTTCCAGGGCGAGCCGGGCGCCAATTCCGACACCGCCAGCCGCAACATGTTCCCTTCGATGGACCCGTTGCCCTGCCCGACCTTCGAGGATGCCTTCAACGCGGTCGAGACCAACAAGGCCGACCTTGCCATGATCCCGATCGAGAACACCATTGCCGGGCGCGTCGCCGATATCCATCATCTCTTGCCGGAATCGAAGCTGCACATCATCGGCGAATATTTCCTGCCCATCCATTTCCAGCTGATGGTGTTGCCGGGCGTCAGGCGCGACGAGATCAAGACGGTGCACAGCCACATCCACGCGCTTGGCCAGTGCCGCAAATACATCCGCAAGAACGGCTGGAAGGCGATCGTCGCCGGCGACACGGCCGGCGCCGCCAAGATGGTCTCCGAGGTCAAGGACCGCACCATGGCGGCGCTGTCGCCCGCGCTGGCAGCGACCCTCTACGGGCTCGATATCATCGAGCAAAACGTCGAGGACACCGACTCAAACGTCACCCGCTTTGTCGTCCTGACCAAGAACAAGCAATGGGCCGAGCGCCCGTCGCCTGACGTCAAGATGATGACGACCTTCATCTTCCGCGTCCGCAACGTGCCGGCCGCACTCTACAAGGCGATGGGCGGCTTCGCCACCAACGGCATCAACATGACCAAGCTGGAGAGCTACCAGCTGGGCGCTTTCACGGCGACGCTGTTTTACGCCGACATCGAGGGCCATCCCGACGACCCGCTGGTCAAGCTGGCGCTGGACGAGCTTCGTTTCTTCTCGCGCGAAGTGCGGATTCTGGGCGTCTATCCGGCCAGTGGGTCGCGTGAGCAGTGGAAGGTGGCGGACTGATCGCTACTGGGCATGATCTCCGGACAAACGAAACCGTTTGTCCTAGAAAACCGGTTTCCACTTTTCGGGACCATGCCCTAGATCACCGCGCCTAGCGGCACATAGTCGATCTCCATGAAGGTCTCGACCTCCGGCACCCAGCGGTCGCGCACGAAGGCGACATGGTCGGGATGGTCGTTGTACCTGTTGTAGGCGGCCTGGTCGGCGAACTCCATCGAGAAGCCGAAACGATAGTCGTTCTTGGGGCTGATCTGCCGCAATTGCTCGAAATGCGTAACGCCTCTGATCGCGGTGAGGATTTTCTTGGCGTCGACCAGGAACCGCTTTTCCTCCAGCGAATGCGGCGGATGCTTCAGCGTGAAAACGACGGTGTGACGGATCATGTCCTGCTCCTGCAATGTCTTTCGGTGTTCGCTGCCATCATTCCGAGTCGACCCAAGCGCGGATCAGGTGATGCGCGATGGCGCCTTTCGGCGGCGTGACCAGATTGTCCTTGTGCGTCCTTTCCAGCATCAGGCGCACCTCGTCGCGAAAAAACCAGCGGCAGTCCTCAAGCTCGTTGAGGTCGGGCTGGATGTCGTCGTTGAGCGGCTCGCCGAAGCAGCCGATCATCAGCGAATAGGGAAACGGCCAGGGCTGGCTGGCGTGGTAGACGACGCGGCCAAGCCGGATGCCGGCCTCTTCCAGCGTCTCGCGGCGCACCGCCGCCTCGATCGTCTCGCCCGGCTCGATGAAGCCGGCAAGGGCCGAGTACATGCCCGGCGCGAAATGCCGGCCGCGCCCGAGCAGGCACTTCTCCCGCGTCGCCGTCAGCATGATCGCCACCGGGTCGGTGCGCGGAAAATGCTCGGTGCCGCAATTCGGGCAATGGCGCTTGTAGCCGCCGGCCCGCATCTGCGATTCTGTACCGCATTTGCTGCAGAAGCGATGGCTCGCATGCCAGGCGAGCAGGGCCGCCCCTTGCGCCATCGCGCCAGCCGCCGCCTCGTCGATCAGCCCTTGCATGTAGACCGAGCGGTAGTCGATGGCCTTGACTGTTTCCGGAAGCTGTTCGGGTTCGACGCCGGCGGGCACGGCCAGCACCGGTCCTCGTTCGGAAAAGCCGAGCAGGATGCCTTGCGCCAGGGAAACCTTGAAGGGCTCGCTCTCGGTGGCGCCGAACCAGGGATCGAGAGCGCCGCCATCGCCGAGCTTCAGATAGAGCCGGCCGCCATGCATCAGAAGCAGCCGCGTCGCCGGATCGGCCAGCGCCTTGTCGACCGAATCGTCGGCCCGGTTCTCGGACTGCCGGTCGATCGTGTTGCCGGCGAAGCCGACGAACTGGCTCGGCTCGCGCAAAGGCGCGTCAAACAGGCGGAAGCTCATGGGGACTCTGGGCTATGTTGAGGGATGGACACTGGGAACGCTTATAGCGCCGCCTTGATCGTTTCGGCAAACCGTCGCAAGTCGGAACGTTGATAGGGCTCTCGCAGGCCATGTCCCCACACAGGGCCTGGCCAGCCGGGATCACCTTCCGAACGCGCGATGACATGGATGTGCAGCTGGCGCACGATGTTGCCGAGCGCGCCGGTGTTGATCTTGGTGCAGCCGGTCGCCTTCTTCAGCGCCTGCGCCACCATAT
>NZ_RZOM01000620.1:0-3679 GCF_003999175.1 Mesorhizobium sp. M7A.F.Ca.ET.027.03.2.1
CGATTACATCGAGCGCTTCTATAACCCTCGGCGAAGGCACTCGACGCTAGGCTACCTGAGCCCAGTCGAGTTCGAGGAACAAGCTATGCTAGCTTAACCTCGTGTCCGAAAAACCGGCAGCAGGCCATACAATGCAGTCCGTCGGGCGGTCTGACTTAAAGCCGACGACAATTTAGCGGTTGCCCTTCCCAAACCTCGGTATTTCGGTGGTGCCGGCGCAGCGGCGGCGAGTTGTAGCGTTCCAGACCGCGTAACCGCATAAGCGGAGCCCCCCGGCCAGTTCCTTACGACGTCGCCCGTGAACTATCGGCAAGGCGGCTCGCTGATTGAGGAAGATTAAGGATTAGTTAGGCATTGCAGGAGTTGCAGTGTTTGGCCGCTGCTTTCTTGCTTTCTTGCAATTCGATTTGCACGATTCCATTGTGCGCCAATGCGTGATTCACTCGTTTAGGCGAGGCGAATCGAGGGGACGGCGGTGTCCAGGCCACGCGAGAAGCGCGAGACGCGAGAGCAGAATCTGTTCCGCTCCAGGCTCGATCAGATCATCAACATGAAGCATGAGCTGGTGCGGCTGGCGCAGGCGATCGACTGGCCGGTGCTGATGATCGTTTCGGCGCGGTTTATTCGGACGGACCGGGCATGCCGCCGTTGGCGACGTGGCTGATGGGGGGCTTGCGATCCTGAAGCACACCTTCAATCTGTCGGACGAGGAGCTGTGTGCCCGCTGGGCGGCGAGACCCTGCATGCCCTCTCGAAGCGCCACGACATCTCACGCAATCTGATGCGGATATGGATCGAGAAATTTCAGGCGGGCGCTATCGACGAGAATGCCGCAGCGGCCGATCTTCTCCGGGCTTATGAGGCGCGCATTGCCGCGCTCGAACGGCTAGTCGGCAAGCAGGCTCTGTAACCGGAGTTTCTAAAGGGGGGCTCTGCATGCACGACCGCGGCAGAGAAACGGGCCTACACCGCCTTGACTTGCTCAATGAGTAGTTCGAGGCGGTCAAGTTCGCGACCGACCTGAGCCTTGAGGTGCTCTGGAAGCGGTCGGCCGTCGCCGGTCCGCAGCGCATCAAGTTGGTGCACAGCGGCTCGTATCCGGAAATGCCTTTAGAAAATGGCTTGTCACGCTATGGATGCATGCAGATCCATGGCCGTCGCGACGGCGACCGACAATTCACTTCCGATGACAGCGGATCGCGTCGGCGAGTGCCAGCGCGGGGCGCGCGTTGTACGCGCTTGCGGGCAGTCTCATGCAAAGCTCGTAGGTATTCTCAAAGTCGCCCCGTTGCCGCGCGACCGCCGCTGTCCTTCGGCTTGAGGCACCCCTGCGTCCGACGCCAGGAGCGCGCAGAAATTCTGGTTTTTTAACCTGCAGATCATCGGACATCGGACAACCTTTGACATTAGCTTAGTGTGAAAGTTAACCCGCCTTCCCGGCGCCTTCCCGACAAAGCTAGAATAGCGCTTCCCGTGGCCAGCAAACTGCCTTCCCATGCCGAGTACGTAGTTATCGGAGGTGGGATTATCGGCCTCTCCATAGCTTACCATCTAACGCGCCTTGGGCACCGCGACGTTCTGCTCCTGGAACGCGATCAGCTCACGTGCGGCACAACCTGGCATGCGGCGGGCCTGGTGACCCAACTCCGCGCCAATGAAACCATGGCGAGACTCGCTCAATATTCCGCCGAGTTGTTCAGGGATCTTGAAAATCTGACCGGTCAAGCCACCGGTTTTCGGCAAACAGGCTCCATCACCGTGGCCGCGACTCAGGACCGGCTGGAAGAGCTGAAGCGCGGCTCCTCGATGGGCCGATCGTTTGGTTTGGACGTCGAATTGATTAGCGCGGCTGAAGCCCAGCGCCGCGTTCCGTTGCTCGACGTGAGTGATGTTCTCGGGGCGGCATGGATCGCTTCCGACGGGATGACAAACCCTATCGATACGGCCCGCGCCTTCGCGGCCGGGGCTCGCCAAGGTGGAGCAACGATCCTCGAGCGGACTCCCGTAGCACGCATCCTCGTCGAAAAGGGCCGCTTCGTCGGCGTCATAACCAGTCACGGGACAGTGCGTGCTGAGAAGGCAGTTATCAGCACTGGCCTGTGGACGCGGGACATGGCAGCTGATCTCAACTGGTCGGTGCCGTTGCAAGCTGCCGAGCATTTCTATGTTGTTACCGAGGCCATTCCTGACCTTCCCCACGACATGCCCACGATCCGCGATATGGACGCACGCGTCTATGCAAAGGCCGACGCCGGGAAGTTGCTCGTGGGGTTCTTCGAGCATAACGGCAAGCCCTGGGGCATGGATGGCATACCGCACAATTTCAGTTTCGATTCGCTGCCTGAGGATTTCGACCACATCGAACCTCTCAGCGGCCATGGAGCGCATGCCGGTCCTGGCAAATGTCGGTCTGCAACTTAACTTCAATGGCCCCGAGAGCTTCACGCCGGATAACCGTTCCACCTTGGGCCATCGCCTGAAATTCAGGGGCTTTACGTCGCTTCAGGGTTCAATTCCTGCGGTATCGAGTCCTCGGGCGGCGCGGGCAAGGTCATGGCCGAATGGATGTCTACGGGATTGCCAGCGGGCGATTGCTGGGAAATGGACGTGCGGCGGTCCATGCCCTTCCAGCGAAACAAACGGTATTTATACGACCGGACGGTGGAGGCCGTGGGCAACCTCTGGACGCTTCATTTGCCGCACAAGTCACCAAAGTCGGCGCGCAACGTCCGCGTGTCCCCGCTCCACGACCGCCTGGCGGCCGCCGGCGCCAATTTCGGTGAAAATGCCGGTTGGGAACGCGCCCAATGGTTCGGTGCCCCCGGATCAGCGAATGAAAACCATGCGACGTTCGGTCGTGACGGATGGTTCGAGCGCAGCGGCGCCGAACACACTGCCACCCGCTCGGGCGTCACATTGTTTGACCAGAGCTCGTTCGCGCACATACTTGTCCAGGGGCCCGATGCACTTGCCCTGCTCCAGCGCCTGTCCACTAACGACGTGGACGTGGCGGTCGGGCGGATCGTGTATACGCCGTGGCTGAACGAGCGTGGCGGTATGGAGTCCGACGTAACGATCGCGCGAACCGGTGACGAGGAATTTCTCATTGTCACTGCGGCCGTGCAACGAACCCGCGATCTCGCGTGGTTGCGCCTGCACGCCAAGGGAGCCGGCCACGTCGCAATCGCCGACGTTTCATCAGGTTACACCACTCTTTCCGTCATGGGGCCACGCTCGCGTGAATTGCTGGAGCGCGTCAGTCCCGCAGACTTTTCCAATGAAGGATTTCCCTTTGCGACGGCTCGCGAAATCGAGGTCGGATACAGCACTGGCGCTTGCATTCCGGATGACCTTTGTGGGTGAGCTTGGCTGGGAACTTCACATCCCGACCGAGCAGACATTGGGTGTCTACGACGCCTTGGTGGCCGGCGGCGTCGATCTCGGCGTGGGGCACGCTGGATATGTAGCCCTCAATACGCTGCGTCTTGAAGCAGGCTACCGTGACTGGGGCTCGGATGTCGGTGACGAAGACACCCCCTTGGAATCGGGACTGGCTTTCACGGTTGCGTGGGACAAGCCTGAGGATTTCATTGGCCGCGCGGCCTTAGAGGCCCAGCGCGGTAGGCCGCAACGCCGGCGGCTCGTCCAACTCGCTGCGCCCGAGGCCAAGTCCTTGATG
>NZ_RZOM01000621.1:0-3676 GCF_003999175.1 Mesorhizobium sp. M7A.F.Ca.ET.027.03.2.1
GCCCAGCATCGACTGCATCTGCTGTTCAACCCGCTGAGAAAGCGTCGTATCGTCCAGTGCGGCGAGGTCGGTCGCGGTCTCGGGCTTGACCACCCAGACCAGGCTGGAGCGATTGCCGGGCAATGGGACCTGCGTGAACGGACCGGTCTCGGTGTGGAATTCGGTCGAGGTGAAGGCGTGGTCGCCGCTATGGCCGAAATTGAGGACGAGAGCTGCCTGCGGGTAGGACCGGGCCGAGGTCGAGATGCCGGCCGCCTGGCGCGCCGGTGACAACCGCCCATCGGCGGCGACCGCAAGCGATGCGTCGACCGTGCTGCCGTCGGCCAGGACGGCACGGGCGTGCTCGGCATCGAGACGCCAGTTCGCCACTATCGACATCAGCCGGTCGATGCCGGCATGCGCGGCAACGGCGCTGGCGAGTGCCGGGTTGAGGACGCTGTTGGGAAGGTTCAGCCCGAATTGGTCCTCGTCGATTTCGCTGGCACGGAAGGTGACGACCGGGCTGCGGATCAGCCGGCTGGTGGCGTCGACGATGCGCATCACTTTCAGGGGCGCCGCCTTGGATTTGACGGTTTCGAGCACGCCAAGCCGGTCGAGCACTTTCAAGGCAGGGTTCATCAGGGCCGTCGTGCGGCCGTCGGGGGCAGTGGGCTCCGGCCCGACCAGCGTCACCGGGAAACCTTCGGCGGCAAAACCGAGCGCCGCGATCAGCCCTGCCGGCCCCGTGCCGGCAACCAGTATCCGCGCAGTTTGCTGATGCTCCAAGATCGGCTTCCGGCTTGCAATGCGAGGCCGGTCCACCCGACCTGCCGTTCGATGAGCATATAGGTCAGATCATGCCGCTTGATCAACGCGGCGATTCGGCCCATTCGGATGTCATGACCGGCCAGCAGGACGACTTCAGCCATCTCGACCGCGCCGGCCGCGCCATGGCCGGCATCGCGCGCAATCCTCGCGTCACGGTAAACGTCGTTGTCGCCGCTTGCATCCTGCTTGCCTGGCTGTCTCTTGCGGCGATGGCAATCCGCGGGGCTGAAACAGGGATTGCGGGCGTCGGCGCCCCTGGCGACACGATCCTGCGCAGCCTGCCGCAACTGCCGCTGCCCGATTTCCTGGAACGGTTCTTTGTGCTGTGCCTCTCACCGGTGCCCTTGGACGCAGATCTCGGCTTGCAGGCCGGCGCGCTCGTTTTCATGTGGCTCCTGATGGCGGTCGCGATGATGCTGCCTTCGGCGGCGCCGATGATCCGCACCTATTGCGAAATCACTGACACGGCTCGCATCAAGGGCGAACCGGTCGTTCACCCGCTGGTGCTGGTCGCCGGTTACCTAAGCGTCTGGCTCGCCGCTTCAATGATGTTCGCGGCGCTGACCTTGGCCGCCCATACATTCGCCTCATCAGCCGGGATGCTCGATCCGGTCGCCGGCCTTGCCGGTGCGCTCGCTCTCGTGATTGCCGGCCGCTACCAGTTCAGCGGCCTCAAGGAAGCTTGCCTGAAGAAATGCAAGAACCCGTTCTCGGTCCTGTTTTCGAACTGGAGCGCAAGGCCCCTTAACATCTTTCGGCTCGGTGTCGCGCAGGGTCTGTGGTGTCTCGGCTGCTGCTGGGCCTTGATGCTGGTGATGTTCGCCGTTGGCGTCATGAACATTTTCTGGATGGCGTTGATCGGGCTGTTCACCCTGATCGAAAAACAAACAGCCAGCAGGGTTCCAACCCGGCTGGCCGGTGCGATACTGCTTGTCTGGGCAGCCGCGCTGCTAGTAGTCTCGCTATGAGTGGGGGAAAATCGATGGCAGACCAGAGCTGGGCGATGAAGGGAGAGCTCGTACTCTCCTGCAATTGCACGGTTTTTTGCCCCTGCGTGCTATCGCTTGGCAATCATCCGCCGACCGAAGGCTATTGCCAGACCTGGGCGGGGTTTCGTATCGATGCAGGCCATTTCGGTGAGGTCGATCTGTCCGGCCTCAATCTCGGGCTGATTATGGAAATCCCCGGCCACATGAGCCGCGGCAACTGGACCGCCGGCCTGTTCATCGACAGCCGCGCATCGGTCTACGCGGTCAAGGCGCTGACCAAGATCTTCACCGGCAAGGCAGGCGGAACCACATCGCTGCTCTCCATCCTGGTCGGCAAATTCCTCGGCGTCGAACAAGTGCCGATCACCTATGAGACGCGTGACAAGACACGTATCTTCCAGATACCGAAGATCATCGACGGGGCGGTGACACCCATCCCCGGCAAGGATCGCGGCAAGGATACGGTGATCAGCAATTCGGAATACTGGATCGCGCCCGAGATTATCGTGGCAAGGTCTGACAAGAGCAAGATGCGGGCTTTCGGCCGCAACTGGAATTTCGCCGGCCGTTCGGCCGAAATCTGCAAGCTGGATTGGCGGGGCCCGTGAGCAAGAACACAACGGCCCGAAAAGCCGCCAAAAAGATCACGGACCGGATTCCCAGGCCGAAGAAGAAGGTCACCTGGCCACAGGCGCGGGCGTTCTCCGTCCATCTCTTGACCGCATCAGGCTCGTTCCTGGCCTTCCTCTCGCTTGTGGCGGCGAGCGAAGAGCGCTGGACCGCAATGTTCTGGTGGCTCGGGCTGGCATTGTTCGTCGACGGCATCGATGGACCGATCGCCAGAAAGCTCGAGGTCAAGGAGATCCTGCCGACATGGTCGGGCGAACTGCTCGACAACATCATCGACTACGTGACCTACGTGCTGATCCCGGCCTTCGCCCTCTATCAGCGCGGCTTCATGGGCGAGGGCCTGTCATTCCTGTCGGCGGCGATCATCGTCGTGTCCAGCGCCATCTACTATGCCGACACCGGCATGAAGACGAAGGAGAATTTCTTCAAGGGATTCCCCGTGGTCTGGAACATGGTGGTGTTCACCCTGTTCGTCATCGAGCCCGGACAATGGGTTTCGTTCGCGGTTGTGGTGGTGGCCGGCGTCCTGACTTTCGTGCCGATCAACTTCATCCACCCGGTGCGGGTGGTGCGGCTGCGGCGCATCAACCTTGGGATGACTCTCTTGTGGTGCGCTTTCGGCGCGCTTGCCCTGGCCCAGGCGGCACTCGCTGCCTTCTACGATCAGATCGGCGTGCTGGGCGAGCAGGTCAGCACCTTCACCAAGATCGGCATTACCATCACCGGGCTTTACCTTGCCTGCATCGGTGGCATCATGCAGTTCTTTCCCAATCTCGGTGCCAAAAAGGCTTGATCAGCCACTCCCACAGGAAGCCTAGCCCACAGGAAGCCTAGCAATGTCCAAAGCGATCCGCATTCACGCCAATGGCGGCCCGGAAGTTCTGACCTATGAGGACGCTGACCCCGGCCAGCCGGGATCCGGGCAGATCCTGGTCCGGCACACCGCGATCGGCCTCAATTTCATCGATGTCTACCATCGCTCTGGCCTCTACCCGCCGCCTGGCGGCTTCCCGCTCGTGCCAGGCAGCGAAGCTGCCGGCGTGGTGCTGGAGGTCGGCCAGGGCGTCGACTGGCTGAATCCGGGCGATCGCATCGCCTATGCCGTGACGACGGGCGCTTACGCGCAACAGCGCGTCATCGATGCCAGCCGCGTCGTCAAGGTTCCGGATGGCATCAGCGACGAACAGGCCGCGGCGATGATGCTGAAGGGCATGACCGCGGAATATCTGCTGCGCCGGACGTTCAAGGTG
>NZ_RZOM01000622.1:0-3660 GCF_003999175.1 Mesorhizobium sp. M7A.F.Ca.ET.027.03.2.1
ACCCGGAAGAGCGGCCAAAAAAAAACCGCCGTATTGAACTGAAGCTCACCGAACGTTGATCCAAAATCACGCGAACTTGTTCGTCGGCTCAACTCTAGGGCGCAGATAGAGGCCGACAAGGCCTGAAAAGATTATCTTTTTTTAATTACACATTGTCGCAGGGCGATCCTAACTTGCGCCCGGGCCGAGAACCGCCGGCGATGAACCCCCTCATCGCGACGCGACGGAACCGGACGGCCCAAGGCCGGAAGGCAGGCGGACAACCGCCGCCTTCCTCTACAAGAGGAGACGCGTGATGCGCTCTTTCAAGACCTCGCTTAGAACTGCTACACTCACGGCGCTCCTCATCGCCGTTCCGCTTGCCGGCGCCTATGCCGCGGGCCATCACAAGGGCGCTCTCGACGCGGCCGATCCGACCGACATGACTGGCCCGCGTGTCGAGGCGCTTATCGCACAGGTGCAGGGCGTCCGGCAGGGCATCGTGGACGCAAGACAGGCCAACAACATCACCCCGGCCGTGGCGGAACGCCTGGAAATGCGCACGGCCCACATCGGTCAGGCGGCAGAGAAAGTCGCCGCGTCCGATCACGGCAGGATACCGGCCGCGCAATATCATGACCTGCTGCGCCGGCTCGACAATGTCGACCAGCGCCTGAGGGTCGATACCGGCAGCGGTTTCCTGATGGGCGACGGCGACGACGGCGGCAACTACCCGAACGGCTGAGACCACAGCGGCTGAAACGGTCCAAGAGGAAGGGACCACCTGGCGCTTTCGGGAGCCATCCCGCGGGCGTCCTTTTACCAGCCCAGCCAGACCGCGATCAGCGCGGCAATCGCCGGCACGGTCTGGATGAACAGGATCTTGCGGCCAACCGTTGCCGCGCCATAGAGGCCGGCAACAGCCACGCACAGCAGGAAGAAAACCTTGACCTGGAAACCGACCGCCCCGAGGTAAAGCCCCCAGATGAGGCCGGCGGCGAGGAAACCGTTATAGAGCCCCTGATTGGCGGCGAGCACTTTCGAGGCACTGGCGAATTCCGGGGTCAGGTTGAAAGCCTTGTGTCCGCGCGGCGTGTCCCACAGCACCATCTCCAGATAGACGATGTAGGCATGGATCAAGGCCACCAGCCCGACAAGGATGTTGCCGATCATTTTTTTCCCCCTTGATGTGTTGCCGGCAGCATTTCATGCGCGGCCTCGCCTGCGCAAGGTGCATCTGCCGGACGGCATCCGAGGGTTGCCAACGCATTTGCGTTGGTGTCTTTTCGCGCCGTCCCCAATCACGGAAGCCACCATGTCCTTTCAGAAACTCGATGACCTCGGCCACAAGCTCGAAGCGCTTGAGCATGCGCTGGCCATCCTCGGCGCCGACGAGGCCACCCACATGGCTGTCGGCGGTGGCGAGAAACGTGCCGAGGCGATGTCGGCACTCGCCGGCATGTATCACACCAGGGCAACGGCGCCGGAGATAGCGGACTGGATCGCCGCGGCCGAGCAGGAAGCATTGGGTGAAGAGCAGCGCACTGCGGTCTCGGAACTGCGGCGGCAATACACCAACCTGACCTGCCTGCCGGTCGAATTCGTCGAACGCCAGACGACCGCGCGCATGCGTTGCGAGCAACTGTGGCGCGGCCTGCGCGCCAAGAACGACTGGGCGGGCTTCCAGCCTGCGCTGGAGGGCGTCGTGGCGCTGGTGCGCGAGGAGGCGGCGCTGCGTGCCGATGTGCTCGGCCTAGCCCCCTATGACGCGCTGATGGAGCAATACGATCCTGGGAACCGCACCGCCGACATCACGCCTGTGTTCACCGACCTGAAGGCTTTTCTGAAAGGCTTCGTGCCTGAGGCGCTGGCTATCCAGGACGCACGGCTGCGCAAGCGCCCGCTGAAGCCGCTCTCAGGCACCTATGCGATCGACCGGCAGCGCGAGCTCGGCCTTGCCATGATGGCGGCGGTCGGCTTCGACCTGACGCACGGATCGCTGTCGGTGTCGCACCATCCTTTCTGCGGCGGCGTGCCGAGCGACGTGCGCATCACCACCCGCTACAAGACTACAGACTTCCTGTCGGCGCTGATGGGCGTGTTGCACGAGACCGGCCATGCGCTCTACGAACAGAACCTGCCGAAGGCATGGTCGCACTGGCCGCTCGGCAAGGCGCGCGGCATGGCCGTGCATGAAAGCCAGAGCCTGTTCGTCGAAAAACAGCTCGGCCGCAACCCGGCCTTCTGGAACTGGGCGCTGCCGGTGGTCGAAAAGCATCTCGGCGAAGCCTGGTCGCTCGACGATATCCTGCCGCATGTGCATCGCGTCGAGCGCGGCCTGATCCGTGTCGATGCCGACGAGGTGACCTATCCCCTGCATGTCATCCTGCGCTACGAACTGGAGCAGGAACTCGTCGCGGGCCGGCTGGAGGTGGGTGATCTGCCCGAAGCCTGGGACGCCAAGATGCGTGACTATCTCGGCCTCTCCACCATCGACAACCCCGCCGACGGACCGATGCAGGACGTGCATTGGCCAGGGGCCGCCTTCGGCTATTTCCCCTCCTATACGCTGGGCGCGATGATGGCGGCGCAGCAATGGGCAGCGCTGACGCGGGATCATCCTGCCGCCGATGACGATCTCGCCAAAGGCAATTTCGAGGCGATCAACGAGTGGCGCCGCGAAAAAATCTGGTCGCAGGGATCACGCTGGTCGACGCCGGACCTGCTCGAACGCGCCACCGGCGAAAAGCTCAACGCCACCTATTTCGTGAACCATCTGAAGCAGCGATACGGAGCCGTATAGCGGCTTGCCGGCACAGCGGCAGATGTTTCTGCCTACTCAGCCGCGCCCCTGAAAGCACTGGCGCCGGTTTCGAACTGCAGCTTGGCCAGCCGCGCATAGATGCCGCCCTTGGCGACAAGGCTTTGATGCGTGCCTTCCTCGACGATCGAGCCGCCATCCATGACCAGGATCCTGTCGGCCTTCAGCACCGTTGCCAGGCGGTGGGCGATGACGATCGTGGTGCGGCCCTGCATCAGCCGTTCCAGCGCCGTCTGCACCAGCGTCTCGCTTTCGGCGTCGAGGGCGGAGGTGGCCTCGTCGAGCAGCAGGATCGGGGCGTCGCGCAGGATGGCGCGGGCGATCGCAACCCGCTGGCGCTGGCCGCCTGACAGCGTCACGCCGCGCTCGCCGACCTGGCTGTCATAGCCTTTTTCCAGCTTGAGGATGAATTCGTCGGCAAGTGCATCCTTCGCCGCCGTCTCGATTTCGGCCTTGCTGGCTCCCGGCCGGCCGAACCCAATATTGTCACGCGCGCTTGCCGCGAAGATGGTGACGTCCTGCGGCACGATCGCGATGCGCTGGCGGACCGAAACGGGATCAGCCTCGCGCACATCGACGCCATCGATCAGGATCTTGCCTGTTTCGGGATCGTAGAAGCGCAGGATCAGCGAAAACACCGTGCTCTTGCCGGCCCCTGACGGCCCGACGATCGCCACCGTCTCGCCCGGCATGACCTGAAAGCTCAAGCCATGCACGGCGGCACGGTCCGGCCTTGCCGGGTAGGAGAAGGAGACATTGTCGAAGGCGATCGCGCCCTTGGCGACGGCCGGCAGCGGCTTCGGATCGGCGGGAGCCTGGATCGCCGGCTTCTCGGCCAGGATTTCGGTCAGCCGTTCGGC
>NZ_RZOM01000623.1:0-3655 GCF_003999175.1 Mesorhizobium sp. M7A.F.Ca.ET.027.03.2.1
AGGCGATCCAGTTCGATATCTTCAACCGCCGGGCGCTGGACCTGTTGTCGGACGCGGCAAGTCAGGCAGCACTGGCGGGCGATCTCGCACGGGCCAAAAAATTGTCGGACACTTGGCATGAGGCGCTGGACGCTATATCTGAGACCGATACCTACAATCTCGACAAGAAGCAGCACGCCCTGATCATGATCGACCGCCTGAATTCTGCAATGCGAATGTGACGGTTTTCCCGATGCATGCCGTTGTCCCCAAAACCGGGGCCACTTTTGGGCGGCATGCATTGGCATCGGGATGGCAAATGCTGCCTCGATACGATATCCACCGCCACGCCTTTCCATTCAGACATTCATGACGGTTCATTCATGTCACGCGACAAATTCTACATCACCACCCCGATCTTTTATCCGAACGGCAAGCCGCATATCGGCCACGCCTATACGGTCATTGCAACCGATGCCCTGGCGCGCTTCCAGCGCCTGGATGGCAAGGACGTATTCTTCCTGACCGGTACCGACGAACACGGTCTGAAGATGCAGCAAACGGCCGAGAAGGAGGGCATAACGCCGCTGGCGCTGGCCGACCGCAATTCGGCGATTTTCCGCGCCATGACCGAGGCGATGGGTGGCTCGAACGACGACTACATCCGCACGACGGAACCGCGCCACTACGAATCCTGCCAGGCAATCTGGAAGGCGATGGCCGCCAATGGCGACATCTATCTCGACCGCTATAGCGGCTGGTACTCGGTTCGCCAGGAAGCCTATTTCGACGAAGGTGAGACGATCGTCGGCGACGACGGCGTGCGTCGCGAACCGCTTGGATCGCCCGTCGAATGGAACGAGGAAGAAAGCTACTTCTTCAGGCTTTCCGCCTATCAGGACAAATTGCTGGCGCTTTATGAGAGCCAGCCCGACTTTGTCGGTCCGACCGAGCGCCGCAACGAGGTGCTCAGCTTCGTCAAGTCCGGGCTGAAGGATCTGTCGATCTCGCGCACGACCTTCAAATGGGGCGTGCCGGTGCCGGGCGACGACAAGCATGTGATGTATGTCTGGGTCGATGCCTTGACCAACTACATCACCGCCGCCGGCTATCCCGACACAAAGGCCGAGCAATGGCGCTATTGGCCGGCTACGCACATCATCGGCAAGGACATTGTCCGCTTCCACGCGGTCTATTGGCCGGCCTTTCTGATGTCGGCGGGCATCGAGTTGCCAAAGCGCGTTTTCGCGCATGGCTTCCTGTTCAACCGCGGCGAGAAGATGTCGAAATCGGTTGGCAACGTCGTGGATCCATTCGCGATGGTCGAGCACTACGGTCTCGACCAGGTGCGCTACTTCTTCCTGCGCGAGGTGCCCTTCGGCAACGACGGCAGCTACAGCCATGACGCGATCGTCAACCGCACCAATGCCGACCTTGCCAATGGTCTCGGCAACCTGGCGCAGCGCTCGCTGTCGATGATCGCCAAGAACTGCGGCGGCGTGGTGCCACAGCGCAGCGACCTGACGGATGCCGACAGCGCGATCCTGGACCAGGCCGTCGCCGCTCTCGACACCGCGCGCAAGGCGATGGCCGAGCAGGGCATCCATCTGGCGCTGGCGTCGATCTTCGGCGTGGTGGCGGAAGCCGATCGCTACTTTGCCGGAGAGGCGCCATGGGCGTTGAAGAAGACCAATCCGGAGCGCATGGAAACCGTGCTGTGGACGACCGCCGAGGTCGTGCGCCGCGTGGCGGTGCTGTGTCAGCCCTTTACTCCGGGATCAGCCGCGAAACTGCTCGATCTGCTGGCGGTGCCGGCGGACAGCCGCGACTTCGTGCATGTCCACGCGGACCATGCGCTGGTGCCGGGCACCGCGTTACCCGTGCCGGAAGGGGTTTTTCCACGTTACGTCGAACAGCCGGACGCGAACGTCTGATGCTCGTCGACAGCCACTGCCATCTGGATTTTCCAGATTTCGCCGAGGAGCGGGCTTCCATTGTCGCTCGCGCCAAGGCGGCCGGTATAGGCCGCATGGTGACGATCTCAACTCGCGTGAAGAGATTTCAGCAAATCCATGAAATCGCAGAGACTTTTGACGAAGTATACTGTTCGGTCGGCACCCATCCGCACAATGCCGCGGAAGAGCTCGACGTAACATCTGCCGATCTCGTGCGGCTGGCCGCCCACCCGAAAGTGGTGGCGATCGGCGAGGCCGGTCTCGACTATTTTTATGACAAAGCGCCACGCGATGCACAGGCGCAAGGCTTTCGCAATCACATCGCCGCCGCACGCGAAACGGGGCTGCCGCTGGTCATCCATTCGCGCGATGCCGATGCAGATATGGCTGATATTCTTGAGGCCGAAACGGGGAAGGGCACCTTCCCCTTCATCCTGCACTGCTTTTCTTCCGGGCGTCGGCTTGCCGAAATTGGCGTCGCTCTCGGCGGCTACGTGTCGTTCTCGGGTATCCTCACCTTCAAGAATTCGGCTGAGTTGCGCGCCATTGCCGCCGATGTGCCGCATGACCGGCTGCTGGTCGAAACCGACGCGCCCTACCTGGCGCCCGTGCCGTTTCGCGGCAAACGCAACGAGCCGGCCTATGTCGCCCATACCGCCAAGGTGCTGGCCGAAACCATCGGCGTCAGCGAAGCTGAAATCGCCGATCTGACGACGGATAATTTCTTCCGGCTGTTCGGCAAGATGTCGCGGCCTGTAGAGCAAAGCGCCTGAACGATGACCGACCGGCTGCGCCTCACCATTCTCGGCTGCGGCTCGTCGCCAGGTACGCCGCGCATCACCGGCGACTGGGGCAATTGCGACCCCGACAACCCGAAGAACCGGCGCACGCGTGCCGCCGCACTCGTCGAGCGGATCGCGTCGAATGGCGGCCGCACGACTGTGGTCATCGACACGGGGCCGGATTTTCGGCAGCAGATGCTGCTGGCCGGCGTTAAACGTATCGATTCGGTCGTCTATACCCACCCGCATGCCGACCATATCCATGGCATCGACGATCTGCGCGGTTTCGTTCTCGATCAGCGCCAGCTCATCGACGTCCATGCCGACAGGGCGACGATGCTTCGCTTGCGGGAAGCGTTCGGATACTGTTTCGAGACGCCGCAAGGCAGTTCCTATCCGCCGATTGTCAGGCCGCATCTCATCGACCACACCAAGCCGGTGGTCATCGAAGGAGAGGGGGGTACCCTCACCCTCGAGCCGCTGCCGCAGATCCACGGCGACATCGTATCGCTCGGTTTCCGCATCGGCGGCCTCGCCTATTGCCCCGACATCAGCGACTTTCCGGAGCCCACCGCCGAACGGCTGCGCGCCCTCGACGTGCTGATCATCGACGCGCTGCAATACCGGACGCATCCTAGTCATTTGTCCCTTGGCGAAGCGCTTGATTGGATCGAGCGGCTGGCGCCGATACATGCGGTGCTGACGCATATGCACGTGCCGCTCGACTACGCAACGGTGGTGGCCGAGACACCAGCCAATGTCGAACCAGCCTATGATGGGATGATGATTGAAATCCCTTACGAATCAGCGTGAAAGAAACAGAACTTCATGACCGGCTCCAGGGCTCGCGTACCCAAAGCGCTGCCGATGCCGGTATGCATGACGACGTGACCTCACCGTCTCGGATACGCTGCCCGGCACACGGCCATCACAGTATCG
>NZ_RZOM01000624.1:0-3651 GCF_003999175.1 Mesorhizobium sp. M7A.F.Ca.ET.027.03.2.1
ACACTGGCAAGCTTGGCAAGGTCACGAGCGGTACCTGCCATGTCATGGGCCACGGCATGGAGCATTGGCACCCCAATCCGGATTTCTTCTTCCAGCCGGGCGCCGGTCCCGTGCTCGATATCGGGCCTTACTACATCACCAATCTGATCCAGCTGATCGGACCGGTGAAACAGGTCGCGGCCTTCGCGACGACGCCGGCCAAGGAGCGGACGATCAGTTCAAAGCCGCGCGCGGGTGAAAAGATACCGGTCAACACGCCGACGACCATCCATGGGCTGCTGGAGTTCGAGAACGGTGCCGTTATAACGCTCAACACCAGCTGGGACGTCTGGGCCCACGGCCACGCGCCGATGGAACTCTATGGCGAGGCGGGTACGGTGTTCGTGCCGGACCCGAACTTCTTCGGTGGTGACGTTCGCTTCACCGACGCGGCCAAGCCGGTCAAGAAGCTGCCGAATTGGCCGCACCCGTTCGGCGTACCCAACGAGATGCATTCGCAAGGCATGATGGCCAACTACCGCACATCGGGCCTCGCCGACATGGCAGTGGCGATCGCGGAAGGCCGGCCGCATCGCTGTTCGATGGAGCTGGCGCTGCACGCCGTCGACGTGATGACCGGGCTGTTGCGCTCCGGCGAAACCGGCAAGTTCGTCGCCATGCAGACCACCTGCGAACGGCCGGCGGCACTTGGCGTCAAGGAAGCCAAGGCGCTTTTGGCGAAGAAGAAATAGGGCAGCACACCTCAACCCTCTCCCCGTTCCGACGGAGAGAGGGTAAAGGTGAGGGGCAGAGCCAACTCGCCGCGCTGTCGCGATGCAGCCGACCGGCTCGCTTCCATTTGAGGATTTTCCGATGCCCTACACGCCTGCCGAAAACCGCTATGAAAAGATGATCTACAACCGCTGTGGCCGCTCCGGCCTGAAGCTGCCGGCAATCTCGCTCGGCCTATGGCATAATTTCGGCAACGACACGCCGCACAAGACCAAGCAGGCGATCGCGCGCAAGGCCTTCGACCTCGGCATCACGCATTTCGACCTTGCCAACAATTACGGTCCGCCACCCGGTTCTGCCGAGACCGCTTTCGGTGAAATCCTGCGCACCGACTTCGCCGCCTACCGCGACGAGCTGATCATCTCGACCAAGGCCGGCTACGAGATGTGGGCCGGACCCTACGGCGAATGGGGCGGGCGCAAATACATTCTGGCCAGCCTCGACCAGAGCCTGAAGCGCATGGGGCTCGACTATGTCGATATCTTCTATTCGCACCGCTTCGACCCCGACACGCCGCTGGAAGAAACCATGGGTGCGCTCGACCATGCCGTGCGCTCGGGCAAGGCGCTCTATGCCGGCATCTCGTCCTACAATTCGCAGCGCACGCGCGAGGCCGCCGATATCTTGAAGCAGCTTGGCACGCCTTGCGTCATCCACCAGCCGAGCTATTCGATGCTGAACCGCTGGGTGGAGGAAGATGGCTTGCTCGACACGCTCGAAGGGCTCGGCGTCGGCTCCATCGTGTTCTCGCCGCTGGCGCAAGGCATGCTGACGGACAAGTATCTCGGCGGCATTCCCGACGGCAGCCGCGCCTCCCAGGGCAAGTCGCTGAAGACAGCCTTCATCAACGACAAGACCATAGCCAACATCAAGGCGCTCGACGCCATCGCCAGCAAGCGCGGGCAGACGCTGGCGCAGATGGCGCTGGCCTGGGTGCTGCGCAAGGGCAGGGTGACATCGGCGCTGATCGGCGCCAGCCGGCCGGAGCAGGTCGAGGACTGCGTCGGCGCGCTCAAGGTGCTCGACTTCAGCGATGCCGAACTCGCCGAGATCGACACCTATGCGCGCGAATCCGACATTAATCTGTGGGCGGCTTCCGCCGAGCGCAAAGGCCCGCCGCGAAAATAAGTCCTCTCGATAAGCCGGCAAGCAAAACGGCGGGAATCTCTCCCGCCGTTTTGCTTGAAAGCGAACAGCGCTGCTTCAGGGCGTTTTCGGTTTCTGGGCGGTGCCCAGTCCCGCCTTGGGCTTTGCCGGCGCCGGAGCCGAGGTCTTCATCTTCGCCTCGATCCAGCCGGTGTAGTTGGCCAGCCGCGTGTAGATGCCGTAGGCCTCCTTGTGGCCGCACGCCGCACTGCCGTCAGCCGGGCCTTCGCCCCAGCTGACGACGCCGACCTGGACCGGGCCTTCGGCACCGGTCATGAACAGCGGGCCGCCGCTGTCGCCGTTGCAGGCATCGCGCACGCCGCTGGTGGTGCCGGCGCAGATCATGTTGCCGGTCAGCGGGTCGGTCATGTCGGCGGCGATCGCATTGGCGGCCGCGTCGATGCCTTTTTCCGAATAGCGCATACGGCGGGACAGATCACCGAGCGCTGCCTTCAGATCACGCGCATAGATGGCCTTGATGCCGCTGTTGCAGGCCTGGTTCGGCTGCAGGTCGAGATCGACAACCATCAGCGTGGTCGGAAAGGTGCCGTCCTGCATCTTGCCCCAGCCGGTGACCGTCGTCTTGCCGGTCTCGGGGGTTGCCTCATGGGTGACCTTGATGGTCGGCGCATCGGCCGGTTCGGCAAGCCGGAGCAGGGCGAGATCGTTGTCGAGCGTTTGCTCGCTGTAGGCTTCGTTGACGATGACCTCCACCACCTTGTGGCGCTTGCCCTCGCTGAGATCGGTTGCACCGGTCAGCACGGTGACGCTCTCCGGCGAAACCGGCTGACCCTTGTCGTTGAGGCAGTGTGCTGCCGTCAGCACCCATTGCGGCGCGATCAGGCTGCCGCCGCAGAATTGGGCATTGGCCTGCGAGGCCGGGTTCTCGTCCAGCCTGTCGGTGGTGAGCAGCGCGACCTGGAACGGATAGGCTCCCTTTTCGGCCTGGTTGCCGCCATAGACGCGGTCGGCTGCGTCGGGGTTCTCCGCCGCGGCTTTCGCCCTGGCTTCCGTCACGCGCTTCATTGGCGAGACTGCTGCCTCCGGTCGGGCGACCGCTTCGTCGGCCTGGGTGGAATTGGCTGCCGCAAGGGCGGCTGCGATGCCGAGCAGCGATGCAGCGGCGATCGGCCTGAACCGATGGATGATGTTCATCTGAAGCCCTCCTGATATGTACCCGAGCGGACCAGCCCCGGCGCATGATCAACAAAGCAAGCCTCAGACTGGTGGTCAGGCCGCGCAGCTTTCGTTGTAGCGGCACGGCAGGGACACCAAGTCAGGCACTGCTTCGCGTATCGCGTTCCTGTGCAGACCCCGTTCAAAACCCTATAGCCCCCCACGGGCTATGTGGAAGCTAATTGTCATTCCAATGTTGTATTAATTTAGGCAATATATCCGCGCCGGTGTCTTTGGCGGGGGCTTTGACCGACCGCATAGGCGATGGTCATATTTCAAGTGCGGTAACCAAACTCCTTTTTCGACGCCACCACGATCTCGACAATATTTCTGTATTTTGATCCAGTCCTTGCTGACTTTTGGGAGAGTCTCACCATGACAAAACTGACAAACGCACTCATTGCGTCCACATTGCTTTCCACCGCAATGTGGGCGGTTCCAGCTTTCGCCGCCGATCCTGGCTCCGCCAGTGCCGGCAACGGCGAAAGCGCGCGCGACGCGACTTCAGGCGACTACAAGCCCGGGCGGGCAAAGCCGATCGCGCCACCGAAGCTGACC
>NZ_RZOM01000625.1:0-3651 GCF_003999175.1 Mesorhizobium sp. M7A.F.Ca.ET.027.03.2.1
GTTCACAGCCGGATCGTATTTTTTGGCGACGAGAAGTTCGCCGCTGGCGCGATCCATGGTGTAGGCAAAGCCATTGCGATCGAAATGTACCAGCACGTCGTGCTTGGCGCCGTTGACGTCCATGCCATCGACGAGGATCATCTCGTTGATGCCGTCATAGTCCCATTCGTCATGCGGGGTCATCTGGTAGAGCCATTTGGCAACACCCGTGTCCGCATCGCGGGCCATGATCGTCATCGACCAGCGATTGTCGCCGGGGCGTTGTACGGGATTCCACGTCGAGGGATTGCCGGTGCCATAGTAGACCAGGTTCAGCTTGGGATCATAGGAATACCATCCCCATGTCGTGCCGCCGCCTGTCTTCCACTGCTCGCCTTCCCAGGTGTTCGTGCCGGAGTCCTTGCCCACCGGCTTGCCGAGATGCGTGGTCTTTTCGGGATCGATCAGGGTGTCTGCGTCCGGACCTTCCGAATAGGCTTTCCAGGCGAGTTTGCCATCTTTCAGATTGTAGGCGGCCAGCCAGCCGCGAACGCCGAATTCGGCGCCGGAGACGCCGATGAGCACCTTGTCCTTGACGACGACGGGGGCAGCCGTACCGGATTCGCCTTTGCCGCCATCGGTCTGGTCACCATTCTTGACCGACCAGACGACCTTGCCGGTCTTCGCGTCGAGGGCGACGACCGTGGTGTCGGCCTGATTGAGAATGATCTTGCCGTCACCATAGGCAACACCGCGATTGACCGTATCGCAACACATGATCGGGATGACGTTGGGATCCTGCTTGGGTTCGTATTTCCAGAGGATCTTCCCGTCATTCTTGAGGTCGAGCGCAAAGACATTGTTCGGGAAAGGCGTGTGGACATACATCACATCGCCGATGATAAGCGGCCCACCCTCGTGGCCTCGTAGCACGCCGGTGGAAAAGGTCCACTTGACCTGCAGGTTCTTCACATTGTCCGCAGTAATCTGGTTGAGTTTGGAATAGCGGGTGTTGGCGTAGTCACCCGTCTGCATTGCCCAGTTCTTCGAATCCGAAGCCAGCTTTGCAAGGTCCTCGTTAGCCGACGCCGTATAGGCTGCGCCGAGCGACAGAAACGCCGCAGTGGTTAGAATATAGGTAGCTTTCGTAAGTACACGCATCCGAATTCCTCCCGAGGTTCATAGTGATGAATCATTTGCTGAGCCCACAAGGGCTTGCCCAAGCGATTCACGGGGGGGGAAATATTTCCGGCAGCGTGTCACGACCTAAGCCAGATGTGCAGAGGGCACCGTTACTGCCCACCTCACCTTGGCCTACGAAAGACTGTCGCCGCTCCCTAATGACGGTGACGCCCTTGAAGCCGGAAACAGGGTGAGGCTATGTCATCGCAAAACGCTAGGCAAGCAAAAAAGCCTGGGTGTCTTTTTGCACCGCAATATCGTAAATGATGCGGTGCAATATAAGGAAATAACTAGGACGGTATTTGTTAGATAAAGTATTTCTACTATCTAAATAACGGTTGGCCGCATAAAATTTGATTATTTTTAGAGTTTTACATTTCACCTAAGCAAGGATTTTATTTAGCGGTATTCACTTCGATGTCTCGGCCTGGCCATCTACGTGCTGCATGGGGAATCGATAGTGGGCCAAGCATGAGATGATCGTTGGAGTTGCGGTGTGGAGCGGGCCATCGGGCCGCCATGCGGAACCACGGTCGATGAGTACCGCATTCCTCCTTTGGTCGTATACGGAAGCCATGGGCGCTTGACTGACTCTGCGGCTCGTTGCCAACTGCCACGGTGATCCCGACTTGGCACATCGCGCCCAGGCTAACCGGAGGTTTTCCCATGATCAGATATGTTGGATTTTCGACCTTGCCGCTGCTCCTGGCCGCGCCGCTGGCCTTCGCAAACCCGGCGGGCGCCGCGGGAGATTACCCGACAGCAACGATTGCCGATTACGTGCTCGGCTGCATGCAGACGAACGGCCAGACACGTAAGGCGCTGGAAAGCTGTTCCTGCTCGATCGACGTCATCGCCTCGATCCTTCCGTACGACCACTATGAGAGGCCGAGACTTTCAAGAGTATGTCTTTGACCACAGGCGAAAACGCTGGGCTGTTTCGCGAAAGCGCACCGGCGAAGGCCGCCCGTACCGAATTGAAGCGCGCGCAGTCGGAAGCCGACGTGCGCTGCTTTTAGAGCCTGCTCCCTCCGCAAGCCGGATGGAGTTCCATCCTTTGCCTGGACATGATCCTCCCGAAATGAGCTTCACTTCGGGGATCGAGCTGGCAAGCATCCGGCATTACGGCGCAAGAGGAATGCTTTAGAGACCTGCTGTCTCCAGGGGCCACTGATTGCGGAATGATTTGCCATCCGTGTCGGTCGCTTCCACCTGGATTTCGCCGTTGCCATGCACGGTGAAATCGAACCGGAAATTGGGGTCTTCCGAAATCGATATTCCACCTTCCATGGAGAGGATCGGCCGGCCGGCTTGCGAGATCGACAGTTTCTGAACAAAATGCGCCGGTATGAAATACTGGGTCAGCGGATCCCGCTGCAGGCCCGAATTGTTAGGATGCCGGATCATCAACTGCAGTTCCTCAGTCTTGGTCATCGTCTCTTTGGGCGGGAACTGGCGCAGCTTCATCTGACCCATCGTCGCGTTGGCCTCGTCCTGGTTCTTGACCGCAGGGGCGGAGCATCCGCCTGATGCCTTGACGAAGGTCTGCATCATATGGAGTTGGCCGCCCTGCGTCTCAGCGATGGCACGCAGATAGGAATAGTCGTTGACGCGCACGCGCGTCGACAGATGCGTCACGCCGGCATCCTTGCCGAACTGGAACGTTGCCGCCACCGGTGCAGGGTTGGCATCGATGATCAAGGTAACGGATTTGATGCCGTCCGGCGCCTTGGCTGGATCGAGATAGATGTCGACGGGCACGATGGCGGCATCCTGCGCCCGCTTCGGCGCTTCGATCCTGACGACGCCGGTATCGACCAGAATTGCCCGATCGCCGAACACGTCGCCCTTCAAATCCTGCCAGATCCTGTCCGAGGACGCGGTTGTTTGCTGTGCGCTGGCGGTTCCCGAGGAGCCGAGCAGCGTACCGATGGCCAAGATGATCGCGACAAAAACGGATGCGAGCAGCAAAGCGAGCTGCCGGCTCGAGTAAGCGTGATTTTGCATTTCGATGCCTCCACCAATGCAAGAGAGGTGGTGCCCAGGCTGGCGTTGAGGATAAGCCTTTGGCGACGTCTTGGCAAATCGCCGTGCCTTACAGTGCTGGACGCATGTCGGCATCGTCTATTCCCATTCGAGTTCGGCAAATGCGGCCGTTGCGTTGCGCTCGTTGTAATCGTCGAACAGGTGCCAATTATCCCGTTCGGTTTCGCCAGCGGTTTTGACTGCTTCGCGCAGCGGCGTTCCGTCGGCGATCGCCTTGCGGATATCGCGCGCCAGAATCTCGAAATAGCGTCGCTCCCCCGCCAGCGCTTGTGGCCAGTCGGCCGTTACAGGACCATGACCTGGAACGACGCGCGCGGCGTCGATCGCGGTGAGCGCATCCATCTGGCGGAGCCATCCAAGCAGTGATCCGTCGAGCGTCGGCAAGGAGCCCATGAACACGAGATCGCCGGCAAAGAGCGTTCTCGTCGCGGCATCGAATACGGT
>NZ_RZOM01000626.1:0-3645 GCF_003999175.1 Mesorhizobium sp. M7A.F.Ca.ET.027.03.2.1
GGTGACGAGGTCGCGCACATTCTGCACGCGCACGCAGCCCGAGGAATCGAAACGCAACATCTTGCCGAACAGGCTCTGCTGCGGCGTATCGTGCATGTAGACGCCGTCAGGGCTCGGGAAATTGATCTTCACCGAAGCCATGGCGTTTTCCGAGCCGGGATCCTGGCGGAAACGGTACTTGGCGGCGTCGTCGGTCGACCAGTCCACATTCATCGGATCGACTTCGCTGCCATCCGGTGCGAACAGGCGGATGTGGCTGTCCTTCAGATAATCGGGATTCTTCCGCATCAGCGGAATGATGTCCTTGCGGACGATCGAGACGGGCGCGTTCCAGTATGGATTGACGATGATCTCGTTGATCTTGGAATTGACGATCGGCGTCTGTCGGTCGATCTTGCCGACGATCGCGGTGTGGCGAAGCACGACGCGGTCGTTCTCGACCGCTTCGACCTGCGCTGCCGGAATGTCGACCAGCACGTAACGGCTGCCCAGCGTGCCGGCCTTCTCGCGCAGCCGCTGCAGATTGGTCTGCAACTGGCCGAGCCGGATCTGCGCCGAAACGTTCATCGCCGCATAGGTGTATTTGCCGAGCGCACCATCGGCAGGCAGGCCATGGCGCAGCTGGAAACGCTTGACCGCCGAGTCGACATAGGAATCGAAGGCCGTCGAAATGCCGGCACTCTGCGACAGATCGCCGGAAACCATCAGCCGCTTGCGCAACGGCACCACATCCGGGTCATCGACGCCGAGCTGCAGCTTCTTGGTCGCGGGAACGTCGACCCAGCCACCCTGCCCGACAATGTTCTGGTATTGCCCGACCGCCTGTTCCGTGAAGGCGACGGTCTGCGGGCTGAAGATCGGCAGCGTCGAGGCCACCTTGCCGCCCTCGCTGGCGCGGGCATCGAACTGGTCGTCCCAATTGCCGCGCGCGGAGGATTTCAGGATGTCACCGATCACATCCTGCGCATTGGCGCCGCCGGCGACCACTGCGGCTGCGAGCGCGGAGGCTCCGGAGAGGAAAAAACGACGGCTGGTTCTCATGGACGTTCCAGACATTTGTAGCAGTTCGATCACTTGCTGCGTTGATCACCGGGCGATCTCGCCCGCACTGTAAAATTGGCAATCTTAACAATTAGCCAACCATGCTCCGTATCACCTTGGTGTGACAGCGCCCAGGCGCGATACGGATTGCGGGTGAACGCATGGTCTTCACACCAGCATCACTGCCACTCTCGGTTCCACTGGAATATGGCGGCAACGTGGCCTAGCGCCCGAATCCGACTGACCGGCATTCCGAAAAGGACGGACCGATGCTTTTGGGTATCGGGTCGGAGCGTCGCCGACATGGGGTCGACTGCCGCGCGGCAGGACCGGCAGCCAGCCGCGAACGACCCTGGCTCAAGGCTTCGAACCCGGAGCCTCCAACTCGGAACATCGTTGCAGCACTTGGTTCTCAGGGTAACGCAATATCTTGCTGTCATCGAGTTTGAGCAGCAGCGCCCGCCTCTTTTCCACACTGTCGTTATCGTCCGAGCAAGTCAGGTCCAAAATGACGGCGTCCAGGCCTTTGATCTTCTGGACTTTGTCGATTGTGCAGCCGACTTCCCACATTTCCACCGACTTATCGGTGAACGTCACTCTGGAGTCATTGCCGTCGCACGGGCTGCTGCCTTCCATGGCGAAGGCATCCTTCCACCATTCCTCGGCGAAAGCCGTTTCTGACGCAAGCAGTAGCGCCGCCGCGACAAAACAGATCTTGAAACGCCTGCTTCGACCCATCATGCCCCCTTGTGCGGCGACATTAGGCATTGTGGAAGCGAAAGCAAAGCGTGGCCCACGGGGTTGCGGTCAGCCGACAAACAGATGAACTCAAGTCGCCGTCAGTCGCTAGAAAAAGGCCGATGCCTCTCGGCACCGGCCCTGACTGAAGGTCGATATTTCGGCCGCGTTTCTGTGGCGCGGGCCGGATCCGATGCGGCGCCTTACATCCGGTAGGCGATAGTGTCGTTCCAGAAGCGGTCGAGCCGCTGCAAAGCACGGTTCATCTGCTTGAACTCGTCGGTGTTGATGCCGCCGACCTGCTCGATCGAGCCGACATGACGCTCGTAGAGGCCGGCAACGACCTCCGCCACGTCGTTGCCCTTCGGCGTCAGCGAGACACGGACCGAACGGCGGTCGATGCGCGAGCGCTGGTGATTGATGAAGCCGAGATCGACCAGCTTCTTCAGATTGTAGGAGACGTTCGAGCCGAGATAGTAGCCACGCGAGCGCAACTCGCCGGCGGTCAGCTCGGAATTGCCGATATTGAACAGCAGCAGCGCCTGGATGGCATTGATGTCGGAACGGCCGTTGCGGTCGAATTCGTCCTTGATCACATCAAGCAGGCGGCGGTGCAGCCGCTCAACAAGCTGCAGCGATTCCATGTACAGGGAACGGATAGCCTCGCGGCGATCGTCGGATACGTTGGCGGTCTTCGCCGCCGGACGCGAATTGATCATTGTCTTTGCCTCTCGTTTGTCGCCCTGGTGATTTTTTGTTTTTCACCTTGATCGCGACACTATCGAATACTCATAAAATTCGACTTAAACGCTAGGGCTAACAAGAGCTTACCGGTAAGAGGTTTCAGAAGAGGCTTAACGAACGGTCACCCGAGCAAGGATAATTAACCTAAAGATTTCGGCAACGATTGCGGGGCTCATTCGAGACGGCAGCCGGGCCGCCAATTGGTTCAACGGCTTAGTGGCGGACGGGGCGCTTCTGCAGGTAGATGACGACACGGAAGACGATGTAGAGCAGCGCCACCGCCGCATGCGAGGCGACAATCAGCAAGCGGTGGCCGAATAGCTCGGGAAAGCCGGCATACATGACCGTCTCGGTCACCGCGCAAATGAACCAGATCACCGGCCCCCAGGACGCCAGCATCCACAGGCCGGCAGCGGCAAAGGGAAAGAACACGGCGAGCACCACCGCAGCGACCTGCCAGTGCACGGGCATCAGGTCGAACCGCCACAGCGTACCCGGATAAAAGCCGATCAACCTGATCCAGTAGAGAATGCCGAACAGCAGGCAATAGCCCGATATGACGCGCTGGAACCAGGCGAAGATCACCTCCACCCCCGAGGGCTGCAGCACGACGCGCCTCGAAGTCACCTCGCTCATATCAAGAGTTCCCGTTCGCCGAGCGGGGCGAAATAGGCGTCGACATCCGCTTCGCTGACCGCAGCGAGGCTTGCCGGCCGCCATTGCGGCTTCGAGCCCTTGTCGATGATGGCGGCGCGGATACCTTCATAGAAATCATGGCCGGCGAGCATTCGGTTGAGGATGCGGAACTCCATCTTCATGCAGGCTTCCATGGACAGCGTCAGTCCGGCGCTAATCTGACGCCAGGCGACGCGCAGGCTGGTCGGCGAGCGGGTGCGGATCGTCGCCAGTGTCTTTGCCGCGAACTCGTCGGCGTCGGCCGCACGCTCGAGGCTGTCGATGACGCGGTTCAGGGACGGTTGCGAAAAATGGCGAACAATCGCCTCCAGCGTCGGCCTGTCGGTTTCGCGCCTTGCCTGCACGAAGAAGCCGCGCAGCACCGATTCCGGATCGCCGGTCAGCGCCAGGCGGTCGAGAAAGCCAGCCTGGTCCTCGGCCTTGATG
>NZ_RZOM01000627.1:0-3632 GCF_003999175.1 Mesorhizobium sp. M7A.F.Ca.ET.027.03.2.1
GAATATAGGTGGTGGTGTGGGCATGCTGGGAGCGGATAGCCTGGCCGGTCTGGAATCGCTCGCCAAGCTGTTGCTTGAGAATGCCGAGCACCGCAGCGATGCCTTCCTCGTTGCGTTCGACCGGGTTGAGGTCGCTCAGAGCCATGAATTCCTCCGCGAATGGACCAGTGTCCACCTTTGTTATGCGTCTATGGATGCGTAAAGCAATTCCAGGATAAGTGTGAAGCGGTTTTCCCGGGAAATCCGCTTAGCGCTTTCCCTGGGGAATTGCGTCAGAACAAATAGAGTCTCCGGAGCCACGCTCTGTCCAGCGCCAGAACAAGGAAGTTTCGATGCCCATCCCCACTCCCTTCGTCTCGAAACCCATGGACATCGAGAAGGACTGGATCGACTATAACGGCCATCTCAACATGGCCTATTACAACGTGCTGTTCGACCGCTGCTCGGACGACGCCTTCGAGGCAATGGGCATGGGACCGAACTATGCCAGGGATCGCCGCCTCACCATCTACACGGCCGAAGTCCATGTCTGCTACGTGCAGGAGCTGCACCTCGAGCACAAGGTCACGGTCTCCTTCCAGCTCATCGACCACGACGACAAGCGGCTGCGGGCCTACCAGGAAATCCGCCATGTCGACGGCTGGCTGGCCGCGACTTCCGAATCGCTGTCGCTGCATGTCGACATGTCCGGGCCGAAGGTCTCACCCTTCCCCGCCGATGTGCTGGCCAGGGTCGAAGCCATGCGCGCCGCCCATTCGGCACTGCCGATGCCGGAACGGGCCGGCCGTTCGATCGGCATCAAACGCAAATAGGGTGAAGCCGACACCTTCTCGTTCCCGGCTTCAAAGCCACACCCGCAATCTAAAATCGCAGAACCCTGCCGTCGGCCGGCAGCAGTGCTTGTAGCGGCGCGGCGCCCTCGTTAACCTTACCAAGGTTTTAACGGGAACAAGCCATCTGAGCCGTTGCGCGACTCAGCGGGTCGGTCGAAAACGATCCGCATCGAGGTAGCGACACGGGCGGCGCGGCGCCGGTTCGAGGAAAGTGCATGAAAACCGACATCAAGGTCGAGGTGGACAGGCTGGCTGCCGATCCGCGCATCACCGACTACGATTTCTGGCGCTCGCTCAAGAACGTCAACAACGAGATCTTCCACATCGCCAACAACAACGAGCCGATCCCGTTCGACATGATCCGCTGGCGTGCCATCCTGAAGCAGGCGCGCATGAAGCGCGGCCACGCATAGGTTCCTCTCCTGTAGGTCAAGCCTGGCGCATCAACGCTCCCAGCGCCGAGCGCGCCACCACTGGCGACGACTGGATGATCGCCGTATTGGTCATCGCATAAGGAATGATGCGGTCGATCACCCGCTCGAGTTCGGCCACCGAGCCGACATGCGCCAGCGCGATGAAACAATCCTCTCCGGTCACCCGGTCGCATTGCACGATCTCCGGCAGTTCGCGGATGATCTCGGCCACGACGGCCAGTTGCCCCGGCACCGGCCGGATGCGCAGCCATGCCGACAGCGGCAGGCCGAGTGCCGCCGGGTTGATCCTGACCGAATAGGCCTCGATGACGCCGCTTTCCTGCAGCCGCTTGATGCGCTCGGCCACGCTCGGCGCCGACAGACCGACTGAGCGTGCCAGCTCCGCCGTGCTGGTGCGCGCGTCCTTCTCCAGCAGACGCAGGATCTTCATGTCAGAGACATCGAGGTCGGCACTTTCAGTTCGAAGGCGCTTCATGGGAAATTCCTTGCTTCTGAGAGAAATCTCGCCAGACGAGCCCATCATCACTCATATAAACCGGCAAATATGCCTGCGATACTGATCCGGTGGATGATCAAACGCAAGCTCTTACGGCAGATCCTGCCCCGGGCAACCCCACCCTGGCCAGGCCGACGGCAAAATTGCCGCCGCATGTCTGGTTCGCCGTCAGCGCCGTCTTCCACTATCTCGGGCCGGCCTTCGCCGTGCTGCTTTTCCCGCATGTCGGCGTGCTCGGCATGGCGTGGCTGCGCATCGCCACGGCAGCACTCATCTTCGCGCCGCTGACCCGTCCATGGCGAAGCTTCGCCCGCGCCGATCGCTCGACAAGACTGCTGTTGCTGGCCTTCGGCACCTGTCTGGCGGTGATGAACTGTTCGTTCTACCTGGCGCTCGACCGCCTGCCGATCTCGCTGGTGGCGGCGATCGAATTCGTCGGCACCATCGGCGTCGCGGCGATCGGCCTCAGGAGCCCGCGCAATCTTGCCGCCCTTGTCGTCGCCGTCGCTGGCACCTTGCTGCTCATCGACGTCAGATGGTCCGACAATCCCATCGGGCTGTGCTGGGCCTTCCTCAACGGCGCGCTGTTTGTCGGCTACATCGTGCTCGGCCACCGCGTTGCCGCGTCTGGCGTAGGCGCCGGCATCGCCGGCCTGGGTGCTGCCATGGCGATCGCCTTCATCGTCGTGCTGCCGATCGGCCTCACCGATGCGCTGCCGGCCTTTTTCTCACTGCCGCTGCTGTTCGCCGCCATCGGCGTCGGCATCTGTTCCTCTGTCATTCCCTACATCTGCGACCAGCTCGCCATGTCGCGGCTGCCACGCGCCAGCTTCGCGCTGATGCTGTCGCTGCTGCCCGTCACCGCGACGCTGATCGGCGTCGTCGTGCTGCGCCAGATTCCAAGTTTTACCGATTGCCTCGGCATTGCGCTGGTGGTCGCCGGCGTCGCCTTCCACAAGCCGGCGAACACGGATTAGACGAACGCCCTATGCCAGTTTCTGCTTGAGGAAGGCGATCGTTCTGCCCCAGGCGAGGTCCGCTGCCTTCTTGTCGTAGCGCGCTGCCGACGTGTCGTTGTTGAAGGCATGGTTGGCGCCTTCATAGACATAGACCGTGTATTCGACATGCGCCGCGTCGAGTTCCTTCTTGAAGGCGTCGATGCCGGCATTGATGCGCTCGTCCAGTCCGCCATAGTGCAACAGCAAGGCCGCCTTGATCTTGGATACATCGGCGGCCTTCGGCTGCATGCCGTAATAGGCAACGCCGGCACTGAGATCGGGCGCGTTGATGGCCAGCATGTTGACCGTGCCGCCACCCCAGCAGAAGCCGATGGCGCCGACCTTGCCGTTGCCGTCCTTGTCGCTCTTGAGGAAAGCGACGGTCGCGACACCGTTGGCGATGGTCTGCGCCGGATCGAGCTTGGCGAACATGTCGCGCGCCTTGTCTTCATCGGTTGGCGTTCCGCCGAGCGGCGACAGGAAATCCGGCGCCAGCGCCACGAACCCCTCCAGCGCCACGCGTCGCGTCACATCGCGGATATGCGGGTTGAGCCCCCTGTTCTCATGCACGACGATCACCGTCCCAAGCTTGCCCGCCTTGTCCGCCGGCTTGACCAGGTAGCCCTTCATCTCGCCGCTGCTGCCGGGATAGCTGATGTCCTCGCCCTTCACCCGCGGATCGTTGTCGGCGACAACAGCCGCTTGCGCCGAATTTGCCGCCAGAAGCGGCGCGATCGCGGCGGCCGCCGCACCCGATCCGGCAAGCCGGGTCAACTGCTCCATGAACCGGCGGCGATCGAGCGTCAGATGCGTATATTCGTCATAGGCGTCGATCATCGCCTGGGTGATGGCGGGCTTGGCGTCGGGTTTC
>NZ_RZOM01000628.1:0-3629 GCF_003999175.1 Mesorhizobium sp. M7A.F.Ca.ET.027.03.2.1
GTCCTTGACCGAGGCGATCGGATTGAAGAATTCGAGCTTGGCGATGAGATTGGCGACGATGCCCTTTTCCCGGGCGAACTTGTCGAGCCGCACCAGGGGCGTATCGCCGATCGTGTCGGTGATGGAACCGTAGACGCGGCCGCGGCCGGGCACGCGGGCTGATGTGGCGGGCTTCTTCATTTGTTTCGCTCCCAGAACTTCAGGCGAGTAAGGATTTCAGGCAAGATAGGACCTTCGACCGCGCAAGATAGACTGTCGATTGAAAATATCCGAGTGGGACCTGTGTCTAAAACAGTGCCGTCTCGGAAAAGCATTTCCCGCAAAGGCCTGTTTGCGAAATGCTTTGGCCGAAAGCTCGCTATTGGCGGGCGGCAATCGCTGCAGCGGCACCGACCATGAAGCCGGCAGCCGTGCGGTTCAGCGCCTTGAGCGCGCGCGGAGATTTCAGGAACCAGCGCGCCTTGGCAGCCAACGCAAGATACGGCACCAGCACCACCAACAGCACGACAACGGTCAGCGCGACGAGGATACCATAGTCTGCCAGCGTGATGGTTTTCAGGTCGACGATGGTCGGCGTGATGGCGAGATAGAAGATCATCGTCTTCGGATTGCCGAGCGTGACAGTCAGGCCGGCGGCAAAGCTCGACAGCAATCCCGCGCTGCCCGTTCGGGCCTCGACGGTCTCGGGCGTGATGCCGCTGTTCCAGAAGCGCCAGCCGAGGAAGGCGAGATAGGCGACGCCGAGCCATTTGATGGCCAGGAAAACCATGCCGAAACTCTGTGCGACGAAGGCGAGGCCAAGCACCACGGCGGTCAGATAGGTGATGTCGCCCACCATCAGGCCAAAGGACATCGCCAGCGACGAGCGGAAGCCGGAGCCGAGCGCACGCGCGACCAGCGCGGTGATGCCGGGACCAGGAATCGCGGCGGCGATGCCGAGGGCGGCGCTGTAGGCGAGGAATCCGGTAAGGGTCATGGTTGCGGCCCTGCGCGCGACACTGGTGTGACAGCGTCCTATCGCACAAAGTTCGCCCGGCGGGAATTCTTTGAGGCCGGATTCGATTGCGCCACGCCGACGTGCGGTCAGGAGCGACCGTCGCCATGGGTGACACGCCAGATGGTGCCGTTGCCGTCCTCGGTGACGATCAGCGCGCCATCCATGGTCACCGCCACACCGACCGGCCGGCCCCAGACCTCGCCGTTGGAGACGAAGCCGGTGATGAAATCCTCATATTCGCCGGTCGGCTTGCCGTCCTTGAACAGCAATCGCACCACCTTGTAGCCGGTCCGGTTGCCGCGGTTCCATGAACCGTGCAGAGCGACGAAAGCATCGCCCTTGTATTCGGCCGGAAAGCTCTTCCCTTCGTAGAAGGCGATGTTGAGCGGAGCCGAATGCGCCTGCATCAGCACATCGGGAACGGTCGTTTTGCCGGCGAGATCGGGGCGCTCACCCTTGTGACGCGGATCCTCATTGTTGCCGATATAGTACCAGGGCCAGCCATAGAAGGCGCCCTCCTTGACCACGGTCGCGTATTCGGGCGGCACATTGTCGCCAAGCGCATCGCGTTCGTTGACGACGCACCACAGCGCGCCGGTCGCCGGCTGCACGGTCATGCCCGAGCAGTTGCGCAGGCCGGTGGCAAGGATGCGGCCATTCTTGCCATCGGGATCGAAGGCCAGCACGCCGGCGCGGCCGTCCTCGGATCCCCATGTGGCGCCGAGCGGCTGCGACTTCGCCCAGGCGTCGAGGCCGCCCTTCGGTTCCTTGCCCATGCGCTCGGCCACATTCGATCCCGAGCCGACCGACAGATAAAGCGTCTTGCCATCCGGCGAGAAGGCGATGTCGCGGGTCCAGTGATGACTGGCAGGGATGTTGCCGACGATGGTTTCCGGATCGCCGGAGGCCTTCAGGTCGCCATTGCGGTAGGCAAAGCGCACGATGCTGTCGCTATTGGCGACATAGACCCATTGCGGGTCAGCGCCCGGCGGATAGAAGGCAATGCCATAGGGCCGTTTGAGACTGCCGGCAAAGATGCCGTCCTGCACAGGGCTCGCACCGCCTTCGGCGAGGCGATAGATGCGGACCTGGTTGGCTTTGCTGTCGGCGACGAACAGGTCACCGTTCGGCGCGACGCGCACGACGCGTGGATTGTCGATGCCCGATGCAACCAGCTCGGCCGAGAATCCCGGCGGCAGTTGCAGCTTCGCGTCTGCCGGCATGTCCGCAACGCCGGCGCTGTTAGAGGTCGATCTGTTGGCATAGGGCTTAGGCAGATCATCCGGTCTGATCAGGCGGCGTGTGCCCGGCTTGTCCGCTCGCCAGTCGCCGAAAGCGTCCGCGCCTTTCAGCGCCGGCTCGTCCGCCTGCTGGGCGAATGAAGCGGTCGAGAGAAACAGTGCGGCGGAAAGTGCGGGGCCGACAAAACGCATCATTCGGTCCTCCAATGTTTGGCGTGAAAACAGGAACGACCGGTTTCGTCGATCGTTCCACGGCACACGATGAGGTGAAGGAAGCTCCCGGTTTCCCGTTTCAGGTCCCGGCGGCGTAGAAATCGTCGTCGAGGCGTTTTTCCAGCTCGACGAGATCGGCCGGCAGCGGCAGACCCATGGCGCGCATTTCCTGCAGTTTTTCGCGCAACTGCTCCTGGATCTCGTGCTGGTCTTCCGGCTGGTTGACCATCTCCTCCAGCAGCAGGCTGATCCGGGCCTTGAATTCTTCGAGCGCCATCATCGTCTCCTCGGTTGGATCAGCTCAGCGCAGCATGCGTGAAATCAGCTGCGCCGTATAGTCGACCATTGGGACGATGCGCGCGTAGTTCAGCCGGGTCGGGCCGATGACGCCGAGCGCGCCGACGACGCGGGCATCCTTGTCGCGATAAGGCGCCACCACCAGCGACGAGCCCGACAGCGAAAACAGCTTGTTTTCCGAGCCGATGAAGATGCGCACGCCCGAGCCTTCCTCGGCGAGGTCGAGCAACTGGATAAGCCCGTCCTGCGTCTCCATGTCCTCGAACAGATGCCGCAGCAGTTCGATGTCGGCCTGGGCGGTGACGTTTTCGAGCAGATTGGCGCGCCCGCGCACGATGAGCCGTGCCGGCAGGCCGCTATCGGCGCCGGCCCACACCGCCAGCCCCTTCTCGACCAGGTCCTGCGACAGCGTGTCGAGCGCGGCCCTGGTTTCTTCCTTGATGCGGGCGATCTGGATCCGCGCCTCGGCCAGCGTGCGGCCGCGTATATGGGCGTTGAGGAAATTCGAGGCCTCGTGCAGTTGCGAGACGGTGATGCCGGCGGGCAGCTCGACGACGCGATTTTCGACGTCGCCATTCTGCGACACCAGCACTGCCAGCGCCTTGGTCGGTTCGAGCTGGATGAATTCGATGTGCTTCAGCGCCACCTCGTTCTTGGCGGCCAGCACCAGGCCGGCGCCGCGCGACATGCCCGACAGCATCTGGCTGGCCTCGGTCAGCATGTGTTCCAGCGTCGCGCCCGAGCCGGACGCCCGAACCTGTGCCTCGATGGCGCGGCGCTCCTCGTCGGAAAGATCGCCAAGCTCCATGAAGGCATCGACGAAGAAACGCAGGCCGGCCTGCGTCGGCAGCCGGCCGGCCGAAATGTGCGGCGCGTAGATC
>NZ_RZOM01000629.1:0-3628 GCF_003999175.1 Mesorhizobium sp. M7A.F.Ca.ET.027.03.2.1
GTTGAGATTCAGGTCAGGCTGAGTCGAAAATGGCGGCTTCCGAGAACCGGAGCGGAGCGTACTTGAAGTACGTGAGCACCGGAAGCGCAGGAAGCTGCCGTTTGCAAGCCAGCCTCACCTGAATATCAGCATATCCTAAAGGGATGCGTCGGTCAGCGACTTCTCCAGCCCCGACAGGTGAATGCCGCACTCGGTCTTGGCATGACCGGCCCAGCGGCCGCTGCGCGCGTCCTCGCCCGGCTGCACCGGCTGCGTGCACGGGAAGCAGCCGATCGACAGATAGCCATAGGCGACCAGCGGATTTTCGCGCAGCGCATGCGCGCGCATGTAGTCCGCCTGGTCCGATGTCGTCCAATGCGCCAGCGGATTGATGCGGATGCGCGGCCCGACCGCCTCGAACACCGGCAGCGCTGCCCGCGTCGCGGCCTGGAAACGCTTGCGGCCGGTGAGCCAGGCTCGAAATGGCGCGACACCGCGCGCCAGCGGCTCCACCTTGCGCACGTCGCAGCAGGCGTCGGTGTTGCTCTGATGCAGATTGCCCGTCGGATCGATCCGTTCGAGTGCTGCTTCCTCGGGTTTGATCACCCTTATGTTGGTCAGCCCGAAATCGGCGGCGAGCGCGTCGCGATAGCCGAGCGTCTCCTCGAAATGCTTGCCGGTGTCGAGGAAAATGACCGGCAGCGTCCGGTCGATCTTGGCGATCATGTGCAGCAGCACAGCCGAATCCGCGCCGAACGACGACACCGCCGCGATCTCGTCGAGGAACAGTTCGCGGGCCGAGCGTTCGATGATCTCGATCGGCTTCAGATGACCATAGAGCGCATCGAGCCCCGCCGCTTTGGCGGCGATACCGTCATCGACGTCTCCAATAGGGTCAAGCGGCCTTGGCTTCGCCAGCATAGAGCGCCTCCTTGAACGGCGCGGGACCGACTCGGCGGTAGGCGTCGATGAATTTCTCTTGTGGGCCGAGCCGGAGGCCGAGATAGGTCTCGACGATCTGCTCGATGGCGTCGGTGATCTCTTCCGACGAGAAGCCGCGGCCGATGATCTCGCCGACCGAGGTGTTTTCGTCGGCCGAGCCGCCCAGCGTCACCTGATAGAGCTCAGAGCCCTTCTTCTCGACCCCGAGGATGCCGATATGGCCGACATGGTGATGACCGCAGGCGTTGATGCAGCCGGAGATCTTCAGCTTCAGTTCGCCGATCTCGCGCTGCCGCTCAAGCGAGGCGAAGCGGCGCGAGATTTCCTGCGCGATCGGGATCGAGCGCGCCGTGGCCAGCGCACAGTAGTCGAGGCCCGGGCAAGCGATGATGTCCGATATCAAATTGGAATTGGCTGTCGCCAGACCGATGCCGACCAGCGCATCATAGACTGCCTTGAGGTCGGCGCGGGCCACATGCGGCAGGATCAGGTTCTGCTCATGGCTGACACGCAGTTCATCAAAGCCATATTTCTCGGCGATGTCGGCGATCGCTTCCATCTGGCTGTCCGAGGCGTCCCCGGGCACCTCGCCGATGCCCTTCAGCGAGATCGTCACCGCTGCATAGTCGGGATGGCGGTGCGTCACGACATTCTGGTCGAGCCACTCCGAGAACCCTTTGGAATCGAGCCGCGCCAGCTTGACCGCTTGGTCGCCTTCCGGCCGTCCGGCGAGCACCGGTGGCGCGAAATAGGCCTCGATGGCGCGGATGTCGGCTTGCGGCAGCTTCAGCTCGGCGTCCTTCAACTCCAGCCACTCGGCCTCGACCTGGCGGGTGATCTCCTCGACGCCGGTCTCATGGACGAGGATCTTGATGCGCGCCTTGTACTTGTTGTCGCGGCGGCCATAGAGGTTGTAAACGCGCAGGATCGCCGTGCAGTAGGACAGAAGGTCGGCTTCCGGCAGGAAATCGCGGATCTTGCGGGCAACCATCGGCGTGCGGCCCTGGCCGCCGCCGATATAGACGGCGAAACCGAGTTCGCCGGCGGCGTTCTTCTTCAGGTGCAGGCCGATGTCGTGGGTCTGAATGGCGGCGCGGTCGCGCTCGGCACCCGTCACCGCGATCTTGAACTTGCGCGGCAGGAACGAGAATTCCGGATGCACCGACGACCATTGGCGCAGGATTTCCGCGTAGGGACGCGGATCGGCGACTTCGTCGGCGGCAGCGCCGGCGAAGTGGTCTGCGGTGACGTTGCGGATGCAATTGCCGCTGGTCTGGATGGCATGCATCTCAACGCTCGCGAGATCCGCCAGGATCGCCGGAATGTCCGACAGCGCCGGCCAGTTGAACTGGATGTTCTGGCGGGTGGTAAAATGGCCATAGCCCTTGTCGTATTTGCGGGCGATGTGACCAAGCATGCGCAACTGCTTGCCGTTCAGCGTGCCGTAAGGCACCGCGATGCGCAGCATGTAGGCATGCAGTTGAAGATAGACGCCGTTCATCAGCCTCAATGGCCGGAACTGGTCCTCGGTGATCTCGCCGGCAAGACGACGCTGCACCTGGTCGCTGAACTCGGCGACGCGGGCCTGGACAAAATCGTGGTCGAACTCATCGTAACGGTACATGCTTGGTCTTTCAGGGCGCGTCCGCCCATGCCTGGTGTCTTGGTTATGCTGCCCGCGCAGCCTGCTTGCCGAGATCGTTGCGGATGGTCGGGCCGGCGGCGCGGATCTTCTCGCGCAGCCGCACCGGTTGGACGACGCCGTCGACGACCTCAGCGTCGATCAAATTGACGTCGACCACTTCGTTGGCGGCATAGGCCTTGGCGCCGATCGCCTCGAGCCTGTCCTCGGCTGCCTTGTCATGGGCGAGGTCGGCATGGTCCACCGTCTCGGCCCAGCCGCCATCGGCGTACCAGACGGCAATGCCGTCGGTGAGGCGGTTGGCGGTCAGTATCTTCATGGCTGAACTCCTTCGGCGACCGAACTGGAAGCACCTTCATGCCTGTGTGCCGCCAGCGGCTCGGATCGCTCAAAGTTGGCGCCGGCGACCGCATCGCCGATGATGGTCATGACCGGGCCGGAAAGATCGGCGCGCGCTTCCAGCGACGGCAGGTCGGCAAGCGTGCCGTGGAAGCGACGCCGGTTGGCGAGGCTGGCATTCTCGACCACGGCCACCGCGGTGTCCGGCGACAGACCGGCCTCGATCAGCCGTCCGGCAACCTCGGCGGCCACCGAGCGGCCCATATAAACGGCGACGGTGGCGCCGGAAATGGCGAGCTTGGCCCAGTCGGGCAGCGAATTGCCCTTGAGGTCGTGGCCGGTGGTGAACACCATGGACGAGGAGACACCGCGCAAGGTCAGCGGCAGTTCGAAATCGGCGGCGGCAGCAAAGGCCGCGGTGACACCCGGAACTACCTCATAGGCGATTCCGGCATCACGAAGTGCAGCCATCTCTTCGCCCGCCCGGCCGAACACCAGCGGATCGCCTGACTTCAGCCGCACGACACGCTTGCCTTCACGGCCAAGCTCGACCAGCAGCGCATTGATCTCAGCCTGGCTCTTGGTGTGGCAGCCCTTACGTTTTCCGACCGGCAGGCGCTCGGCATCGCGGCGCCCCATGGCAACGACCGCCTCGGGCACCAGCGCGTCATGGACGATGACATCGGCTTCCATCAGCAGACGATGGGCCCGCAAGGTCAAAAGATC
>NZ_RZOM01000062.1:0-11742 GCF_003999175.1 Mesorhizobium sp. M7A.F.Ca.ET.027.03.2.1
GTTCTCCTCCGAAGGCGAGAAGGACAGCGCCTCCTTCGCCCAGGAAACCGGCGAGTTCGTCGCCAATCTCGTCGGCCGCGATCTCGCGGAGAAGATGAACCGCACATCGGTCAACGCACCGCGCGGCGTCAACGAGTTCGTCTATGCCGATCTTGCCATGGCGCCGTCTCGGCTGGTGGCGCCGCCGCGCGTGGCGGCAGCGCCGGCCGCGCTCGAATGCCGGGTGACGGAAGTCTTTCGGCCAAAGGCGCTGGACGGATCGCCGACACGCGCTGTGATTGTTGCCGGTGAAGTGGTCGGCGTGCACATCGACGACGCCTTCCTGACAGACGGCCTGTTCGACATCACCAAGGCCGGCAATGTCGCCCGTCTCGGCTATATGGATTATGCCAGCGTCGACGAGGTGTTTTCGATGCGCCGGCCGCGCTGGGACAAGGACTAGATATCAGGCTTGGCCAGCGCCTTGCCGGCACTCTTTCGCCGCCTGGCCGTCATGACGGTGCGCACATAGCCGGGCTCGCCGATCCGGATGCTTCCATCGGGCAGGCCCAGTATGCGGTCGAGAGCGATCTCGTAGAGCCTGACGCGTTTCTCCAGGGCCTCGATCGCGATCTCCATGTCGGCGTCGCTGCCGCCGGCAATTGCCTTGGCAACGACGTCATGCGTGGCCATGCCGAACTGCATGACGATGTCGGCAACACCTTCCGGATCGAAGGTCCTGAAAGTGCCGTCTTCGATCCCTTGCCTGATGATCTTGACCAGCAGAGGTGAAAACGACGCGCTGGCGGCCAGATTGATACGGTGGAAAAGCACCAGATTCTCAGGCCGAAACATCGTCTCGAAAAGAGTCCAAGCTTCGGGCGCGGTCTCGATCTTTGCCCGCCGCGACTGGCTGAGCAGGCCATTCAGGCGGCCAAGCGGGTCTAGGTCCGGATCGTCGATTATGTCTTGCACCCCAGCCAGTGCCTGTCTTGCAAAGCGATCGGCCAATGCTTCCAGAAGAGCCTCCTTGGAGGGGAAGTAGTGATAGAAGGCGCCCTTCGAGACGCCGGCGGACGCAATCACGTCGTTGAGGCTCGCTTTGTCATAGCCCTGCGTCAGGAAAAGGGTCTGGGCATGGTCCAGAAGCTCTTCTCGCCTGAACTCTGGATGCTTGATGACACGGGGCATGATGAACCTTCTGCACAGTTCGCTTGAATTACAGACCGCTGGTCGGTATGGTAGACCGATGGTCTGAAATTGCCAGTGCAAGTGAGCGGATATCATGAAAGGTCGATCATGATCGCGAAATTGGTCCTCCAAACATTCGTCTGGTTTGGCGCCATGGGCGCCTTGCTCTTCCTGTCGGCCGGCACACTGCACTGGCCGGGGGCCTGGGTCTATCTGGTGGGGATGGTGGGGCTCAGTCTCACCTTGGGCGTGGCGCTGGCAAGGCGCGATCCCGGCCTGATGAATGAGCGGCTGAGTTCTCCCATCCAGAAGAATCAGGACACGGCCGACAAGGTCCTGCTGTCCATACGACTGTTCGCCATCTTTGGTTCGCAGATATTCATGGGGTTCGACGTCCGTTTCGGCTGGTCCGTGGTTCCCGTCTGGGTGCAGGTGGTCGGCGCGCTCGTCCTGCTGCTCGGAATCTGGATCTGCTATCTGACGATGCTGGAGAACAGTTTCGCGGCGCCCGTGGTGAAGATCCAGGATGAACGCGGACAACGTGTGATCTCCACGGGGCCTTACAGCTACGTCCGCCATCCGATGTACGCTGGCGCCATCCTTTTCTTCGCCGGCACTGCACTTCTGCTTGGTTCCTGGTGGGGGCTGGCGTCGGTACTCGTGATCGTCGTTCTCCTGGCCATCCGCACCTTCATTGAAGAGAAGACGCTTCGCACCGGCCTGCGCGGCTATGACGACTATGTGGCCCGGGTCCGTTACCGCCTGATCCCATTGGTTTGGTAGCAGGCGCTCAGGCGGAAACACCTGCCGCCTTTGCCCGCGCCAGAAGCCGCTCGGCTAGCCGCAGATGCGGTCGATCGAACATCTTGCCGTCAATGCCGACAACGCCGGGACTTCCCGCTGCCGCGAACGCGGCGACGATTGCTGCCGATTGTCTCACGGCCTCGGCCGACGGCGTGAAGGCGGCGTTGATGACCGGCACCTGATCGGGGTGGATCGCCATCTTGCCGGTGAAGCCATCGCGCTCGGCCTCGGTGCATTCCGCTTCGAAGGCCGCCATGTCGCGAAAATTCGGGAAGACGGTGTCGATCGCCTCGACCTCCGCCGCACCGGCGGCAAGTATGGTCATGGTGCGAGCGTGTCGGAACACGTCCGTGTAGCGGCCATGCTCGTCGCGGGCGCTGCGCGCGCCGATCGCCGCCGACAGGTCTTCAGCGCCCCAGGTGAGGCCGGCAAGCCGCGCACTTGTCCCGGTATAGGTCGCCGCCGCCAGCACGCCTGCCGGCGTTTCGGTGATGATCGGCAGGATCTTGATTGCGCCGTCGGCCAGATCATTTTCGGCCTCGCGCACCCTGAGCTTTGCCGACAGATGCTGTACATCCTGGCCGCTGTTCGACTTGGGCAGCATGATGCCGTCGGGTCGTGCCGGCACCAACGCCACCAGATCGTCATCCGTCAGGCCGGTCGTGAGGTCGTTGACCCTGACATAGATGGCTGAACTGGTTTGCGCCCTGCGTTCCAGGATGAAGCGCGCCGCCACCTCGCGCGCCAGCGCCTTGTTGTGCGGCGCCACGGAATCTTCGAGGTCGACGATGATCACGTCGGCGCCGGCACCAAAACTTTTTTCCAGTTTCCTCTGGGAATCGCCAGGGACGAACAGCAGCGAACGCATGCGTCAGATCGCCTTCTTCAGCATCATCGCTTGCCTGGTGCATTTGGCGACGAGATCGCCATGCTGGTTGTAGGCGCGATGCTCGAATTCGACGATGCCGCGATCGGGTTTCGACCTGGATTCGCGCACCGAGATGACTGTCGTCTCGACCCGGATGGTGTCGCCATGGAAGACCGGATGCGGAAACACGGTCTCCTTCATGCCGAGATTGGCGACCGTAGTGCCGACTGTGATGTCATTGACCGAAATGCCGATCATCAAGCCGAGCGTGAACAGCGAGTTGACCAGCGGCTTGCCCCATTCGCTCTTGGCGGCGAAATCGAAGTCGATATGCAGCGGCTGCGGGTTCAGCGTCATTACCGAAAACAGCATGTTGTCGCTTTCGGTAACGGTCTTGCGCAGCGTGTGCTGGAAGACATGGCCGACAACGAACTCTTCGAGATAAAGCCCGGCCATTTCTTTCTCCTCAGGTGCTTGACGGTGATAGGCGCTGCAAATCAGCCTCGCAAGCCAGTTAATGAACATGGTGAACGGTTCGTAAACCAATTCTGCCTACGGTCGTCAGTGGGGTCAGAAGCTTCTGACAAGGGGCGTAAGCAGGCGGGCATGGTTGTTGTTTCGCATTTCCTGAAATGGATCTACACGGCCAGGGTGTCGGAGCGTGCAGCGGCGGCGAGCGCTCTGGCCCGGGCCTATATCAATTCCGAATTGCCTTTCGAGGACCGTTGCGCCGCCGAGGCGGCGCTGACGCTATTGCTCGACGATGCCTCGTCGAAGGTGCGGCTGGCGATGGCCGAGGCGCTGTCGATGAGCCACCAAGCGCCAATGCAGATCATCAGCGTGCTGGCCTCCGACCAGCCGGAAGTCGCCGGCGTGGTGCTGGCGCGCTCGCCGCTGCTCACCGACGCCGACCTGATCAACCGCGTGGCCTCAAGTCCGAAGGCGACACAGAAATTGATCGCCGACCGGCCACTCGTCTCGATGGCGCTGTCGGCGGCCATCGCCGAGATCGGCGAGGCGGACGCCTGCGCGGTGCTGCTCGCCAACAGCGGCGCCGACATCGCCTCGCTCAGCTTCCGCCGCATGGCCGAACGGCATGGGCACCTGCCGCTGGTGCGCGAGGCGCTGATATCGGATATCAGGCTGCCGGCCGACTGTCGGCATATGCTGCTCGTCAAGCTCGGCGAAATGTTGAAAACGTCGCCACTGGTGATGGCGATGATGGGCGCGGCGCGAGCCGACCGCGTCATGCGCGACGCCTGCGTCAAGGCTTCGGTGACGCTGATAGAAGGCACGCGCCAGGAAGAACATGCGGCCCTGATCGAGCATCTCAGGCTGCGCGGCGACCTTACCGCGAGCTTTCTGATCCGCACCATCGCGCATGGCAAGGTCGATTTCTTCGGCTCGGCGCTGGTCGCGCTCAGCCAGCAGTCCGAACAAAGGGTAAGGGCGCTGCTTGCCGGCGGGCATGATGTCGCCTTGCAGGCGCTGTTCCGCAGCGCAGGACTTGCCGCAGTCACCCATGCCATCATCCTGCGTGCGCTGAAGATCTGGCGCGAGGTTGCCAACGGCAAGCGCGTCGCCGGTGTGCAAGAGGTCAGCTGGCTGATGCTCAAGGAGGAGGGCGGGCAGTCCGCGGAAGGCGATCTTGCCACGCTGGTCAAGTCGATCCATCTCGACGCGCTGCGCGAGAACGCACGCGGCCACGCACTGGCGATAGCGGCGGCTTAGCCTTTATCCCTCGCGAAAAAGTCCGGGAAATCCTCCATCGCCGCGGCAATGATGCGCAGCGATGCTGCGATTTGTAGCAATTCGCCGGTGCCGTTTCGCTCGGCGATGTTCGCTGCGTACTGCCGGGCGACGGCGACGGTCGAGGTCTGTGGATCGCCGGGCGCGCGGAAAAGCAGTTCGCGCGCCAGTCCCCTCAGGAAGTTGGCGATCGAAAGCGCGGTCTCGGATGGAATGGCATGGCTTTGGCTTGCATCGCGCAGCCGAAGGACCTCCAGGCCGACGGTGACGGCGGCGACTCCGCCGCCCAGAACCGCATCGCCCTTCTGACCGGCATTCTGCACCAGCGGCATCAGCTGGTTGATGCGGTCGTAGGCGAGGCTCTCGAAGGCCGACCGCCTCGGCACCCGCTCATGCAGGCAAAGCCGCGCCAGATCCTCGCGCATGGCGCGCACGATGCGGTTGGCCGCGAGCCACGGATCGGCTGGCAGCACGACGATGAAGACACCGATCGCCAGCAGGATGCCGACCAGGATCGACGCCGACCCGGCGAAGAAGGGTACGGGATCGTAGGTCATCGCCTGGTGCGGGCTCAGGAAGGCGAGGAAGTTGATGGCGAAGGCCGTCGCCACGCCGACATAGCGTGGATTGGCCATGGCCAGCGCCGTCGGTACAAGGATGGGCACGACAAACAGCATGAACCAGCCGAAGCCCGGCAAAGCGGGCAGCGCGATCTGGCCGACGAGAAAGGCAAAGGGCAAAGCGAGCAGCGTTCCCTTGAAGAAACCCCAGGCGACCTGCACAGGGTCGGGGCGAGCAGCAAACAGGCTCGATACGACAGCAACGAGGATGACCGTACCGGCCGCTTCCGACCATTTCGTCGTCAACCAGAAGGCCGCGACCAGCAGCGTGGCAAGGGCAGCGCGCACGGCGTTGCGCGACGCGCCGGCGTAATCGCGATGCACCACCAGCGCAGGCTGCCTGCTGCCCCTGGCCGACCGCGTGGCAGGCGCGCGCAAGGCGTCGAGGCCGCGCAGCACCTGCTTGAGCGCATCGGCGAAATCGGCGGCGATGGTCAGGCGGGTGATAGTGCCGACCCTGTCGTCGCCCTGTTCGGTCGAGGCATCGGGCATTTGCCGGGCGTTTCCGGCAATCGCATCGAGCCGAGCCATCCACAGCGCCGTATCGTTCAGCGCGCCGGGCTTGGTCGCCAGCTCGCTGACCAGCGACTGCAGTTCCGAGCGTACCGGAATGAGCGCCGCATTCTTCGGAGCGGCGTGCGAATGCAGCGCGCGTGCCGCCGACAGGGCCGAGAGCAGCTGTCCGATGGTGCGCCGGACCGGATGGGCGCGCGGCGCGAAGCTTGGCGCCTCGAGCCTGGCATAGGCGCGCATCTCGCCGAGCGTCTGGGCATCAGTGATCAGCTTCCGGTGCAGCGCGGACAGCGTTGCCGGGTCGCCGCCGGAGAACGCACCGTCGGCATAGGTGGCAAGATCGAGGATGCAGCGTTTCAGGCGCGAGACGATGGCGTCGCTGGCCAGTTTTGGCAGGATCAGGCGGCTGGTCAGGCCGGCGCAGACAATGCCAAGCACGATCTCGGCACATCGCGCGATCGCGAGGTCGACGACGAGATGCGGCTGTCCGAAGGCGGGCAGGCCGATGATCATTGCGGTGTAGCCGGCGAGCGCGGCGCCATAGGCTTCCGGATTGCGCAGCAGCGACGAGACGAAGGTGCAGATGCCGATCCAGACGGCAAGCACCGTCACCAGCACCCAGGGGTTGGTGCCGAATACGGTGGTGATACCGATCGCCGCGACGCCGCCGACCAGCGTGCCGAGCAGCCGGTAGAAGCCCTTCGCCAGCACCATGCCGGCAACCGGCTGGGCGACGATGAACACCGTCATCATGGCCCATTGCGGGTGGTCGAGTTTTAGGGCGTAGGCGGCCAGCAGTGCGATCAGGCCGGCTGAAACGGTGCGAAGAGCGAAAATCCAGTCCGAGCGCGTCGGTTGCGTCAGGTCGGTCAAACTGGTTTCGAAATAGCCTTTCAGCCGTGCCGCAATCACACGCTGGTCTCCATATCAGAAGCGCAAGCTAAACCGGCTGATGGCTAGATATCCAGCACTTCCGCCGCGGCGAATTCGGCGCGTTCCTGGATGAAGCGGAAACGGGCTTCCGGCTTGGTGCCCATCAGTTCATCGACCCTGTCCTTGGTGGCTGAATCGATTTCGTTCACATCGACCCTGAGCAGCGTGCGCTTCCTCGGGTCCATGGTGGTTTCCTTGAGCTGGGCGGCCATCATCTCCCCCAGGCCCTTGAAGCGGCCGAGTTCCACCTTGCCGCGCCCGGTGAATTCGGTGCGCAGGAGCTCGTCCTTGTGCGCGTCGTCGCGGGCATAGGCGACCTTGCCGCCTTGCCTGATCGAGTAAAGCGGCGGCACGGCGAGGTAAAGGTGGCCGCCGCGCACCAGCGCCGGCATCTCCTGGTAGAAGAAGGTGATCAGCAGCGAGGCGATGTGGGCGCCGTCGACGTCTGCGTCGGTCATGATGATGACGCGGTCGTAGCGCAGATCTTCATCGCGGTACTTCGAACGCGTACCGCAGCCGAGCGCCTGGATCAGGTCCGAAATCTGCTGGTTGGCCGCCAGCTTGTCGTTGCCGGCGCTGGCGACGTTGAGGATTTTTCCACGCAGCGGCAGGACGGCCTGGCTGGCGCGGTCGCGCGCCTGCTTGGCAGAGCCGCCGGCGGAGTCACCTTCGACGATGAACAGTTCGGCACCGGCCGCGGCATTCTGCGTGCAGTCGGCGAGCTTGCCCGGCAGCCGCAGTTTGCGCACCGCGCTCTTGCGCGACACTTCCTTTTCCTGGCGCCGGCGCACCCGCTCGTCGGCGCGCGCGATCACCCATTCGAGCAGCTTCGAGGCTTCCTGCGGATTGTCGGCCAGCCAATGGTCGAACGGATCGCGGATCGCGGTCTCAACAATTCGAATTGCCTCGATCGTCGCCAGCCTGTCCTTGGTCTGGCCGACGAATTCCGGCTCGCGGATGAACACCGACAGCATGCCCGCCGCCGAGATCATCACGTCTTCGGAGGTGACGATCGAGGCGCGCTTGTTGCCGACGAGATCGGCATAGGCGCGCAGGCCCCGCGTCAGCACGTTACGGAAGCCGGCCTCGTGGGTGCCGCCTTCGCCGGTCGGAATGGTGTTGCAGTAGGAATTGATGAAGCCGTCGCCGCCGAACCAGGTCACCGCCCATTCGAGCGAGCCATGGCCGCCTTGTTTCTCGCTCTTGCCAGCGAAAATCTCGCGCGTCACCTGGAAGTCGTCGCCCAGCGACGCCTTGAGATAGTCCTTCAGGCCTCCGGGAAAGTGGAATTCAGCCTTGGCCGGTGTCTGGTCCTTTTCCTTGATCAGCGACGGATCGCAGGTCCAGCGGATTTCGACGCCGCCGAACAGATAGGCTTTCGAGCGCGTCATGCGGTAGAGCCGCGCCGGTTCGAACGCCGCGCCCTTGCCGAAAATCTGCTCGTCGGGGTGGAAGCGGATCTTTGTGCCGCGCCGGTTGTGGATTTCGCCCAGTTGCTCCAGGCCGGTCACGGGAACGCCGCGCGAGAATTTTTGTCGATACAGTTGCCGTCCCCGCGCGACCTCGACCTCGAGATGGTCCGACAGCGCGTTGACCACGGACACGCCGACGCCATGCAGGCCGCCTGATGTCTCGTAAACCTTGGAGTCGAACTTGCCGCCCGAATGCAGCGTCGTCATGATCACTTCGAGCGCCGGCTTCTTGAACTTCGGGTGCGGATCGATCGGGATGCCGCGGCCATTGTCGGTCACGGCGAGATAGCCGTCGGCCGAGAGCTCGACATCGATGAAGGTGGCATGGCCGGCTACCGCCTCGTCCATCGAATTGTCGATGACCTCGGCGAACAGATGGTGCATCGCCTTGTCGTCGGTGCCGCCGATATACATGCCTGGCCGGCGGCGCACCGGCTCCAGCCCTTCCAGCACCTCGATGTCGGCAGCGCTATAGCCCTCGCTGCCATCCTTGATTGAGACAGGACGCTTGGTGGCCTGCACCAGCGGATCCGCCGGGCGCGCCGGTGTGCGAACCGGCTGCGGCTGCTTGTCCATATTGCCGAAGAGATCGTTGTTGTCGTCCATGCCTGCCATAGGGTCCGGTGCTGCGAATCACCTCGCGATACTGCCACGCTTTTCAGCGCCAAGCGACCGAGGTTCCTGTTCCGTTCGGGGATCTGATCCCTCTTAACCCAAAACCATTCGATAACCAAGCTGGCGGAAATAGGTCCGATGCCGCCGCGCAAGATTCCTGATTCTTTAACAATGCGGCCTAGCGTGAGCCCAACAAAACAAGAAACTGCTGATATCAGGGGTTTAGGCGTGAGGGGCAAGGCCATATCGATGATCGGCATCGCCGCCGTTTTCGGGGCGATCTCGATCTTTGCCGCGGATTTCTGGGTCAAAAGCCAGGCCGAGGCCGATTCCGAAGAGAAGACGTCGTCGATCCCGGCACTTGTTGTGCCGAAGGTCGAGTTCAAGACCATCGTGGTGGCGAATGCCCCATTGCGCTACGGCATGGCGCTCGACCGCGCGCAGCTCAGCGAAATCCCGTGGTCGCAAGAGGCCGTGCCGCAGGGCGCCTTCACCACCATCAATGCGTTGCTTGCCGATGGCAGCCGCGTGGTGCTGTCGCCGATCGAGGTCAACGAACCGGTGCTGCTGACCAAGCTGTCCGGTCCGAACGGCCGCGCGACACTCTCCAACATGATGACGCCTGGAATGCGGGCGGTCACCATCCGCACCGATGAGATCGCCGGTGTCGGCGGCTTCGTCACGCCCGGTGACCGCGTGGACGTGGTGCTGACGCGCGATGCCGGCGAAATTCAGGAAGTGGCCAAGAATGCGCAAGGGGCCGCCGGTTCGACCATCACCTCCGAGATCGTCGTCGCCGATGCCAAGGTGCTGAGCGTCGGGCAGGGCGCCGACGAGCGCCAGACGACGCCGCAGATTTCCAATTCGGTGACTATAGAGGTGACGACAGACGGCGCGCAGAAAGTGGCGTTGGCCCGCACCGTCGGCACCTTGTCCCTGTCGCTTCGGTCCGCCAGCGAAGGCGGTGACGGCAAGAACGGCGTCACCACCATCTCCTCCTTCGGCGGATCGGTCGCCTCGGATGTGCAGGCCGCGGCCGGCTCGGTGTTCGACGCCGTCACCAAGGAGCCGGAGAAACCGAAGTTCAAGACGGTCATCGTAACGCGCGGCACGAAGGCCGAGGAATACCAGGTTCCTTCGCGGGACCAGAAATAAGCCAGTGGGGACTGGGTGAGGGACGGGACAATGTTCGGGCTGTTCACATATCGGGTCATGGGGCGGTTGCGCATTTTGCGTGCGGTGGCTGTCGCGTCTTCGCTGGCTGCTGCCGCGATGCTGGCTTTCGGCGCCTCGGCGAGAGCTGACAACGACATCGTCTATGTGTCGTCGACCAAGAATGCGTCGATCAAGGTTGCCAAGGGCAAGCCGAAGACGATCATGACCAGTGCCGCCTTCTACCAGATCGTCATCGGCGACCCGGAGATCGCCAACGTCAATCCGCTGACCGACAAATCCTTCTACGTGCTCGGCAACAATCTCGGCACTACCGGCATTGCGCTGTTCGATGAGAAGAAGCAGCTTGTCGGCACCGTCGACATCGAGGTGACGCTCGACACAGACCAGCTGGCCAGCACCATTCGGGCCAGCGTGCCGGATGCCAGGATCAAGGTCGGATCGGCCAATGGCCGGGTCGTGCTGTCGGGCGAGGCGGATGACGCGGTCGCCGCCGAAAAGGCAAACAAGATCGCGACGCGCTTTTCCGGCGCCGAGGAGGTCATCAACTCGGTCAACATCTCATCGTCGCAGCAGGTCCAGCTCAATGTCCGCTTTGTCGAGATCAACCGCCAGGCGGGTCAGGATCTGGGCGCCAAATACGCCGCCAATTTTGCCTACGGCCTCGGTGGCCGCGACGTCTCGATCGATCCGGGTACAGTGCCGGCCGCCGGCACCGGCGAGATCATCGGCAGGCTTTTGTCGAACGGCGTGTCGATCGATATCGCTATCAAGGCGCTCGAGGAACGCGGTCTCGCCCGTCGGTTGGCCGAGCCGAACCTGATCGCCCGGTCCGGCCAGACGGCGAGCTTTCTCGCCGGCGGCGAATTCCCGATCCCGGTCTCCGAAGACGACGGCAAGATCTCGGTCAGCTACAAGAAATACGGCGTCAGCCTGGATTTCACGCCGACCGTCCTCAAGGATGGGCTGGTCAGTCTGGACATCGCGCCGGAAGTCTCCTCGATCGACGCATCGGCCTCCTACAATATCGGCACCATCTCGGTTCCCGGCTTCATCGTGCGCCGTGCCAGGACGTCGGTCGACCTGAAGAACGGCCAGAGCTTCATGATCGCTGGACTGCTGCAGTCGCAAAACGACATCACCACGTCGCGCATTCCCGGCCTCGGCAAGATGCCGGTGCTTGGGGCGCTGTTTTCCTCGAAATCCTATCAGCGGCGCGAGACCGACCTCGTCATCATCGTGACGCCCTATCTGGTCAAGCCGGTCGATCCGTCGAAGAAGCTCATCGAGCCGACAGATGGCACGCAGCCGGCCAGCAACGCCGACTATTTTCTCAACAACACCGAGGAAGTGAAGGATTCCGATGCCGGTCGCACCGTGGCGCTGGCAGACGGCCGCGTCACTCAACCTGCAGCGGCCGCTTCGGCTGGGCATTTCCTCGACCTGCCGAAGGATTGAAGCCATGCGTCTGGTCTTTGGATCGAGCGTCGCCTTGCTGCTGACCGGCTTTGCCGCCGGCTGCACCAGCGACGACTATGTGCGCAGCGAAGGGCCGACGGCCGGCGCCGGAAATGCGCAGGCCGCCAACACCGTCATGCAGATGGTCGATCCCTGGAAATACGGGGTCCAGAACACCAGGCTCCTGGTGCCGGCCCAACGAGGCAGTGCCGCGGCTGTCACACCCGATCAGGCGGCCGGTGCCAAGGCGTCGCAGTCCAGCACGACCAATTGATCCCACGGGCAACTGATCCAACGGTCGATCGACCTGACAGGCTGACAGAATGGCAAACGGCATCAAGACCAGGAAGATCCTGCTCGTATCGAC
>NZ_RZOM01000630.1:0-3620 GCF_003999175.1 Mesorhizobium sp. M7A.F.Ca.ET.027.03.2.1
TAGTAAGGGACATCAGACCATCTCAGTGAGGACAAGGACATGAAACAGTCAGCGGCCGAAATTCTGCGCGAATACGGACCCTTTCCAGATGTGGAGAGGGTGCATGGGGTGAGTTTTGACGGCAACAATGTCTGGTTCGCCTCGGGCGAGAAGCTGAACGCCTTCGACCCGGAAAACGGCCAAGCGCTGCGCTCGATCGACGTCGCGGCGCATGCCGGCACCGCCTGGGACGGCCAGCACTTCTTCCAGCTTGCCGACGACCTGATACAGAAGATCGACCCTGATACCGGCCAGGTGCTGGCGACCATTCCGGCACCGGGCGGCGGGGGCGATTCCGGGCTGACCTGGGCCGAAGGGACGCTCTGGGTGGGGCAATATCGCGAACGCAAGATCCACCAGATCGACCCGGAGACAGGGGCGATCCTGCGCACCATCGAATCCAACCGTTTCGTCACCGGGGTGACATGGGTCGAGGGCGAGCTGTGGCACGCCACCTGGGAAGGCGACCAGAGCGACCTGCGCCGCGTCGACCCGCGATCAGGCAAGGTTCTGGAGAAGCTCGACATGCCGGCCGGGATGGGCGTGTCGGGACTGGAATCCGATGGCGGCGACCGCCTCTATTGCGGCAGCACATCCGCCGGGGTGGTGAGGGCGGTGCGCCGGCCGCGGTGAGGATGCGGCCGACGCCGAAGTCACACTTGCAGGCGCACTTCACACGGCAATTTGTCCGCTGTCGGCTGGTCGTCGCATCCTGTCGGACCTAGATAGGCTGTGCACCGGGCAGACCGCCCGGACCCGCTTTGCAAAGGATCCCCCCATGCCTGAACAGCCCATCATGCCCGAACAGATTGCATTGAACGACGGCTCCGCCATTCCCCAGCTCGGCCTTGGCGTGTGGCAGGTCGACCAGGATATTACCGCCGAGGTGGTTGGTTGGGGCATCGAGCCGGCTATCGCCTGATCGACACCGCCGAAGGCTACCAGAACGAGGAAGGGGTCGGAGAGGCGATCCGCAGCGCCGGCGTGTCGCGGGCTGAGCTGTTCATCACCTCGAAACTGCGCAACGGCGCACACCAGCGCGATGCGGCGCTGCGCGCCTTCGATGACACCATGGCCAAGCTCGGCATTGAGCAGATCGACCTGTTCCTGATCCACTGGCCTGTGCCCAGCCAGGACAAATATGTCGAGGCCTGGAAGACGCTGGTCGAACTCCGGCAGGCCGGCCGCATCAAGTCGATCGGCGTTTCGAACTTCAACCAGGACCATCTGGAGCGGATCATCGCGGAAACCGGCGTGACGCCCGTCGTCAACCAGATCGAGTTGCATCCCCAGTTCCAGCAGCGCGGTGTCAGGGACTTTCACGCCAAGCACGACATCCGTATCGAAAGCTGGAGCCCGTTGGGCAGCGGCCGGCTGCTCGGCGATCCGACCATTTCAGGCATCGCCAAAAAACATGGCAAGTCCGTCGCCCAGGCGATCATCCGCTGGCATCTCCAAGAGGGGCTGATCGTCATTCCAAAGTCGATCCGCAGGGATCGCATCGCCGCCAATTTCGATGTCTTCGATTTTGAACTGGATGCCCAGGACCTGCAGACGATCCGCGGCATGGATTCGCCCGAAAGGCCGCAACGGGCCCAACCCCGCCACGGCCGCGTTCCTGTTCTGAGGACTGCCGACCGCGAAGCTGCCGATCTCCCGCACGAGGGGGAGATTGGCCAATCTCCGGCCTCTCCGCGCGCTTAAATCCCGGACCCATCCAGCTGCTGGGCGTCTTCGCCTTCCCAGGGCGCTGGCATGGACGCACGGCTGAGGTTTGCCGTCGGCAACGGCATCCAGCACTTCAGTTCCGGGTCGGCATATTCGATGACGCGCCCGGGCGAGGAGTCCGACGCGCGCCAGCCTTCCGAGGCGAACTGGTCAGCACGCGACCAATAGGCAAGGTCTACTTCCGCCGGTCCCTGTTCGGACGGACGCACCGTGACCAGGATGCGGCTGCCATCCTTCGGCGCCGTCGACATGTGGCGCCACCGTTCGGGCTCGTCCATCGCATTCCTCCTCGCACTCGTAGCGTTGGGTGGAGTGTCGCCTCGTGGTCCGAAGGGGTCAACCCAAAGTTTGCGCCAGGCATCGGCTGATGACCCCTCCAGGCGGTGCCTGCACAGTTGTGCGCAACACGCCGCAGGCGGTCATGCACGCTCGACGGGCTGTGACCCAGTTGATAAGCCCGTCTGCGAAAGGAGCGCCTGAGTCGAGATGACCGTTGCGATCGAGATGGGACAGACGACCGCGGGCGCCCCGGCGAAGCTGGATCTTGAGGAACTGCTCGCGACTCGCCTTTTGGTGCAGGGCAATTCAGGCTCCGGCAAGTCGCATCTGCTGCGGCGCCTGCTGGAGCAGAGCGCACCCTGGGTGCAGCAGACCATCATCGATCCCGAGGGCGACTTCGTCTCGCTGGGCGACCGTTACGGCCATCTGGTGATCGATGCCGAGCAGCATACCGAGCGCGGCCTGCAGGCGGCCGGCGAGCGGGCGCGCATGCATCGCGTCTCCACCGTGCTCAATCTCGAAGGCCTCGACGCCGAGAACCAGATGCGACGTGCCGCCGCCTTCCTCGGCGGGCTGTTCGAGGTCGCCCGTGACCACTGGTACCCAATGCTGGTGGTGGTGGACGAGGCGCAGCTGTTCGCGCCGGCGGTGGCCGGCGAGGTGTCGGACGAGGCGCGCAAGCTTTCGCTCGGCGCCATGACCAATTTGATGTGCCGTGGCCGCAAGCGCGGGCTGGCCGGCATCATCGCCACCCAGCGGCTGGCCAAGCTCGCCAAGAACGTCGCCGCCGAGGCGTCCAATTTTCTCATGGGCCGCACCTTCCTCGATATCGACATGGCGCGTGCCGCCGATCTTCTGGGCATGGAGCGACGCCAGGCGGAAGCGTTCCGCGATCTGGAACGCGGGCAGTTCATGGCGCTCGGCCCGGCCCTGTCGCGCCGTCCGCTGGGGCTGCGCATCGGCCCGACCGACACCAGCCCGCGCAACGGCACGCCGCGGCTCATGGCAATGCCGGAATCCGCGCTGGAAGACGCACGCGCGATCATCCTGGCGGCGCCGCCACCCGAGACGGTGCGCACGCCGCGCCGCCCGGCGTCGCCGGACCTGCTCGACCAGCTGATGGCGGCCAAATCGGCGGCACTGGAAATGCGCCCCGAGCCGGCGGAGCCGCAAATCAGCGCCGAGGATCTGGCCGAGCGTCGTGAGCGCGTCGACCGTGTGCTGCGCGCCATCCTGGCGCAGCCCGATGCGGGTTTTCGCGTGATCGGGGTGCTCTATCAGGAATTCGTGGTCCGCTGCCGCATAGAAGGCCTCGCGTCGGTCGTGCCGGACCTGCCGGAGTTCCGCCGCATGCTGACGCGCGCCCGTGCCGGCCTTGGTTCCGAGACGACGCAGGATGACGCGTGGCGGGACGTTTCCGTCCGCGCGTCGCTGCTGCCCGACGACATGCAGGGCGTGTTCATGATGATCGCCCGTGCGGCGAAAGAGGGCTGGCCGTGCCCGAGCGACGCCGCGATCGCCCGTGCCTACGGCTCGCACTCGCTGCGCCGCGCCCGGCGCCTCTTGACCTATAT
>NZ_RZOM01000631.1:0-3615 GCF_003999175.1 Mesorhizobium sp. M7A.F.Ca.ET.027.03.2.1
GACAGATCATGGACTGGACGGCGGAAGACACCGCCGGAAAAGTGCCGCTCGCCTTCACCATCTTCGGTTCTTCTGTGGCTGAGCAGGTGGCGCAGGTTCGCCATGCCGAAAGCGTCGGAGCGGATTGGGTGATCCTGCAGCCGCCGCCAGCCGGATCCTATGGTGCGCCGGAATACATCAAGTTCTTCGGCCGCGTCGCCGAGGCGACCGACCTGCCGGTGGCGATCCAGAACGCACCGGCCTTTTTCGGGCGCGGCCTGTCATCGGACGAAATCCGCGAACTCGTCACGCTTCATCCCAACATAAGGCTGATCAAGGGCGAAGGTCCGGTCACCGACATCGCCGGGCTGATCGAGCGCACCGAAGGCCGGATACCGGTTTTCAACGGACGCGGCGGCCTGGAACTGATCGACAATTTCCGCATCGGTTGCCGCGGCATGATCCTGGCGCCGGATTGCGCCGACTATGCCGTGCGCGCCTATCATGCGTTCCGCGCCGGAGACGAAGTCACGGCCGAGGCTGAATATGCAAGAATATTGCCGGCTGCCGTCTTCGTCATGCAAGGCATCGAGAGCCTGGTCTGTTACGGCAAGCGGCTGTTCGGCGCCCGCGCCGGCATCCCGGTACATGACCGGGCTCCGGCGATGCGGCCAGGCGAGCCTGGCCTCGCAATGGTGGAGCGCTTTGCGATTGGTCTGGGTCGGTTGCCTGGCTTAACGGCAACTGCCTTTCAGTAGGTCGTCCGTCCACCCGACAGGTCGAACGTGGAGGCGGTTGTAAAGCTGTTCTCCTTGGAGACGAGCCAGGCGACCATCGCCGCGGCTTCGTCGACCTCCAGCAGGCGGCCGCGCGGAATGCGCGAGCGCATATATTCGATGTGCTCCGGCGTCAGTTGTTCGAGGATGCGCGTCTGTGCCGTGGCCGGCGAGATGCAGTTCACGGCGATGTCGTACTGCGCCAGTTCCTTGCCGAGCGACTTGGTCAAGCCGATGACCGCCGCCTTCGAGGCTGAATAGGCGGAGGCGTTGGGGTTGCCTTCCTTGCCGGCCACCGAGGCTATGTTGACGATGCGCCCGTAATTGCGCTCCTTCATTCCCGGAACCACGGCGCGGTTGACGTAGAACGTGCCGTTCACATTGACATCGATGACCTTCTTCCACGTCTCGATGTCGTAGACGTCGAGCGGGGCGGCCGGGCCGGCAATTCCGGCGGAATTGACCAGAATGGAAATCTTGCCGGCCAACTCTTCGGTCCTGGCGCGCGCCGCGTCCACCGACGCCCAATCGGCGACGTCCACGATCTCCGTCGTGGCGGCGTTGCCGAGTTCCTTCTTGGCGGTTTCGAGGCGGGCCTCATCGAGATCCCACAAGGTTACCGTCGCGCCGGAGGCGACGAAACGTCTGGCCATCGCAAAGCCGAGGCCCTGGGCGCCGCCGGTGACGACAGCGTGCTGGCCGTCAAGATCGATGCTGTTCATGTCGATCGGTTCTTTCCGTTTGAGATTTTTCGTGGGCGCCCGCCGGCCTGTGCAGGCGGGCGATATCGCTACATGGTTGCGCCAAGGCTCCATGGCACGAACTCGTTGTCGCCATAGCCGAGCGCTTCCGACCTGGTGCGCCCGCCGGATGCGACGCGCAGGATCTCGGCGAAGATTTCCTCGCCCTTCTCGGCCAGCGAGACGCCGTCCAGTATGTCTCCGCAATTGATGTCCATGTCCTCGCGCATCTGCTCGAAGATAAAGGTGTTGGAGGCAAGCTTGATCGAGGGCGTCGGCTTGCAGCCGAAGGCCGAACCGCGGCCGGTGGTGAAGCACAATATGTTGGCGCCGCCGGCGACCTGCCCGGTGGCCGAGACCGGATCGTAGCCAGGCGTATCCATGAAGACGAGGCCGCGCTCGTTGATCGGCTCGGCATATTCCAGCACTGCGCGCAGATTGGTGGTGCCGCCCTTGGCGGAGGCGCCGAGCGATTTCTCCAGGATGGTCGTCAGCCCACCCAGCTTGTTGCCGGGCGAAGGGTTGTTGTTCATCTCCATGTCGTGCCTGGCGGTATAATCCTCCCACCAGCGGATGCGCTCGATCAGCTTTTCACCCACCGCGCGGCTCTCGGCGCGCAAGGCGAGAAGATGTTCGGCGCCATAGATTTCGGGCGTCTCCGAGAGCACGGCCGTGCCGCCTTGCCCGACAAGCAGGTCCACCGCAGCACCCAGTGCCGGATTGGCGCTGATGCCGGAGTAACCGTCCGATCCGCCGCATTGCAGTGCTAGCACCAGTTCGGAGGCTGGTTGCGGCGTCCTTTCGGCGGCGTTCACCGTAGGCAGCATGTCGACGATCGCCTTGACGCCGGCCTCGACTGTCTTTCGCGTGCCGCCGGTTTCCTGGATCGTCATCGTGCGGAAAATCGTGCTCTCCTCGATGTTGTACGACTGCATCCAGCGCGGAATCTGGAACGCTTCGCAGCCGAGCCCGACCATCAGCACGCCGCCGACATTGGGGTTCGTGGCAAAGCCCCATTGCGTGCGCTTCAGCAGGTCGTAAGCGGGACCCTTGGTGTCGATGCCGCAGCCGGTGCCGTGGACGAGGGCGATGATGCCGTCGACATTGGGATAGTCGCGCAGGATGCCGGACCGATTGACCTCGTCGGTGATGAACCGGGCGACGCTGGCAGAGCAGTTCACCGACGTCAGCACGGCAATGAAGTTGCGCGTGCCCACCTTGCCGCTCGGCCGGCGGTAACCCATGAAAGTAGCGCGTTCGGCCTCGGCAACGATCTCGGTTTGCCTGGTATTGGTGCCGAAGACGTAGTCGCGTTCGAAATTGCGCAGATACACATTGTGCTCGTGAACCCAGTCGCCGGCGACAATGGGTTCCCGCGCAAAACCAATGGTCTGGCCGTATTTCACGATAGGCTCGTCCGAGCCGATGTCGCGCAGCGCCATCTTATGCCCGCGCGGTATGCGCGCCTTCGCTGCCACGTCCCCGGCTTTGTCGCCGATCTTCAACGGATCGACCGCCAGAAGAATGTTGTCGGTATCCGACAGCTTGATGAACCGTGCCATGACCCAAACTCTGAAAAAGCTCTCCCCGACAAGGAGCGTCGAGAGGCAAAAGTGATTTGGAATACTAATATAATAGAATGTCAGTGGTCAAGGTGCGGTTGCGAAAGGCCTGGACTGCAGGGCGTTGCGGCGGATCGGTCAGGTGAGTGGCGTGCGATGAGTGCGCCTTGCGGCGCAGTTTGAGGGCGGCAAACGGCTGGATGAAACAACGGATCGCCGCCCGGCCGGGACACGGTCAGTCGAGATGGAAGACCTCTTCCATCGCCGCCCACCATTCGCCGTCGGCGCGCGTCGGCAGTGGCGTCTGCATGGGGTCGCACAGCTCCCACCATTTGCGCATCGCCGGCGACTCGCTCATCCGCGCCGCATCCCTGGCGAAGTCGCTGCCGTGATACTCCCAGCAGGCGAACAGAAGGTTCTCCGGTTCGCGCAGGAAGATCGAATAGTTGCGGATGTTGGCGCGGCTGATGACGTCGAGCACTTCGGGCCAGACGGCGGCGTGGACGCGCTTGTAGTCCGCGATCGCCTCGGCTTTCACGCCGATACATAGTCCCATTC
>NZ_RZOM01000632.1:0-3613 GCF_003999175.1 Mesorhizobium sp. M7A.F.Ca.ET.027.03.2.1
GCAGGACGACGGATCGCGTTCCGTTGAAATGACCAGGGCCGCGCCTATCTGGTTGTGAGGGTCCGAGACAGCCCTTGCGGTTGACTTGGCCAAAACCTTCCGATTTACACCGGACCAGCAAAACTCCCGACAGCGCGGACCATTTTCCCATGCTTGAAAAGACCTACGACGCCAAAACCGTCGAGCCGAAGATCGCCAAAGTCTGGGAAGAGGCCGACGCGTTTCGTGCCGGCGCCGGGGCCGAGGAGGGGGCGGAAGCCTTCACCATTGTCATTCCGCCGCCGAACGTCACCGGTTCGTTGCATATGGGGCACGCGCTCAACAACACGCTGCAGGATATATTGGTGCGCTTCGAGCGCATGCGCGGCAAGAACGTCCTGTGGCAGCCGGGCATGGACCATGCCGGTATCGCCACGCAGATGGTGGTCGAGCGCCAGCTGATGGAAAAGCAGATCCATCGCCGCGACCTGACCCGCGAGCAGTTTATCGAGAAAGTGTGGGAGTGGAAGGCCGAATCCGGCGGCGCCATCTTCAACCAGCTGAAGCGGCTCGGCGCCTCGGCCGACTGGTCACGCGAACGCTTCACCATGGACGAAGGCCTGTCCAAAGCCGTGCTCGAAGTGTTCGTCACGCTCTACAAGGAAGGGCTGATCTACAAGGACAAGCGCCTTGTGAACTGGGACCCCAAGCTGCTCACCGCGATCTCCGATCTCGAGGTCGAGCAGCAGGAGGTCAACGGCAATCTCTGGCACTTCCGCTATCCCATAGAAGGCCAGGTCTTCGACCCGGAAAACCCAACAACCTTCATCACCGTGGCGACGACGCGCCCGGAGACGATGCTGGGCGATACGGCCGTCGCCGTGCACCCTGACGACGAGCGCTTCCGGCATCTGGTCGGCAAGAACATCGTCCTGCCGATCGTCGGTCGCAGGATTCCCGTGGTGGCGGACGAGTATTCCGATCCGGAAAAGGGTTCGGGCGCGGTCAAGATCACGCCGGCGCATGACTTCAACGACTTCGAGGTCGGCAAGCGCCACAAGCTGCCGGCGATCAATATCCTGACCACGGAGGCGGCGGTAAGCCTCAGGGACAATGAGGATTTCCTTGCCGGTCTCGAGGTGACGCCGGAGCGCCAGCTTGTCTGGGACGAACTCGACGGCCTCGATCGCTTCGTCGCGCGCAAGAAGATCGTCGATCTGATGGAAGAGGGCGGCTTCCTCGAAAAGGTCGAGCCGCATCGCCACGCGGTGCCGCATGGCGATCGCGGAGGCGTGCCGATCGAGCCATTCCTGACCGAGCAATGGTATGCCAATGCGGCGGAACTGGCCAAGCCGGCGATCGCTTCCGTGCGCGAAGGTCGCACGAACTTCGTGCCGAAGAACTGGGAGAAGACCTATTTCGACTGGATGGAGAACATCCAGCCCTGGTGCATCTCGCGCCAGCTGTGGTGGGGTCATCAGATCCCGGCCTGGTACGGGCCGGACGGGCGCGTCTTCGTCGAGAAGACCGAGGAAGAGGCGCTGAGCGCCGCGATCGAATTCTATCTGGCGCTGGAAGGACCGTGGAAGGCCTGGGTCGAGGACAAGCTGGAGAACTTCAAGCCGGGCGAGATCCTGACCCGCGACGAGGATGTGCTGGACACCTGGTTCTCATCGGCGCTGTGGCCGTTTTCGACGCTGGGTTGGCCCGACGAGACGCCCGAGCTGAAGACCTACTACCAGACCGACGTGCTGGTGACAGGCTTCGACATTATCTTCTTCTGGGTCGCCCGCATGATGATGATGGGTCTGCACTTCATGGACGAGGAGCCATTCCACACCGTCTATGTCCATGCGTTGGTGCGCGACAAGACCGGGCAGAAGATGTCGAAGTCGAAAGGCAACGTCATCGATCCGCTCGACCTTATCGACGAATACGGCGCGGACGCGCTGCGCTTCACCCTGACGGTGATGGCGGCACAAGGCCGTGACGTGAAGCTCGATCCGGCGCGCATCGCCGGCTATCGCAATTTCGGCACCAAGCTGTGGAACGCTACGCGTTTTGCCGAGATGAACGAGGTCGCGCGCAATGACGATTTCTGGCTGAACGATGCCAGGCTGGCGGTCAACCGCTGGATCCTGACCGAACTGACGCGGGCGGCGCGCGAGATCACCGACGGCATCACCTCATACCGCTTCAACGAGGCGGCGGGCGCTGCCTACCGCTTCGTCTGGAACCTGTTCTGCGACTGGTACCTGGAACTGCTGAAGCCGGTGTTCATGGGCACCGACGAGGCGGCCAAAGCAGAAAGCCGTGCCTGCGTCGCCTTCTTGCTCGACGAGATCTACAAGCTGCTGCATCCGATGATGCCGTTCATGACCGAGGAACTGTGGGCGCAGACCGCTGGCGAAGGCAAGCAACGCTCGTCGCTGCTGTGCCATGCCGCGTGGCCCTCGCCGGACTTCGAAGACGCCGAGGCTGCAGCCGACATCAATTGGCTGGTCGACCTCGTCTCCGGCATCCGCTCGGTGCGCTCGGAGATGAACGTGCCGCCGGCAGCCATTGCACCGCTCGTCGTGGTCGGCGCCAACGCTGTGACACGCGAACGGCTTGTCCGCGAAGAATCTGCGATCAAGCGGCTGGCGCGGGTCGGCGACATCTCGCTTGCCGATGTCGCGCCCAAGGGTTCGGCGCAGATCGTGCTCAACGAGGCGACGATCTGCCTGCCGCTTGGCAGCCTGATCGACCTCGCCGCCGAGGCCGCTCGGCTGCAGAAGGAACTGGCCAAGGTGACCGAGGAGATCGCGCGCCTGCACAAGAAGCTGTCGAACGAAAGGTTCGTCGCCAGCGCGCCGGCCGAGATCGTCGATGCCGAGCGTGAAAAGCTCGCTGAATACCGCGATGCGCAGGACAAGCTGTCGGTCGCGTTGGCCAGGGTTCGCGACGCCGGTTGAGGAGATTCGCGAGACTTCAGCCTTCTGTAAAGTGCTTGTTTTTCGCCTCGAAAATCAGCATGCCCTTGCGTTAATATTGACGTAAACGGAAGTTTTAGCCCCATTGTTGCCATAATGTAACAATGGGGCTCCTGGAGCCTAAAAAAGGCCTGTTTTCGAGCCTTTTTGGATAGTTCTCTCTGTTTTTTGAGACCCGCTCAGCCCTACAGGCCATTTTTCGGCCTTGCCGCACCCGGTTGCATTTCCTCGAAAATGCGCCTGGCCAATGTGTACATGTACGCCCGCGAATTCGTTGTTGCACCGTTAACCTGAATTGGTTCTAGCTTGATGCACTCGAATTCGGGGAGGACGTTTCATGACTATTCTGCGACTGAAGGCGCTGCTGGGGGCGGGCTGCTTTTCGCTGGCTTTGATCGGGACGGCGATGAATCCGGCACATGCCGGCGGCCTGGAGCGCGGCGGTTACGATATCGATTTGCTGTTCGATCCGGCTCCGTTCGCGACCGAAGCCGAATCGACCTATGTGATGCCGCAACGCAAGCTCAAGAATGCGGTGGACACCAACCCGCTCGACGGCGATTTGACGCCTCTGGGCAGCACGGCGAAGGACAGCGAGAGCTATTGGGTGCCGCGGATCGGCGTCAAGGCGCAGATCGTCCAGGGTGTCGACTGTATGTTCG
>NZ_RZOM01000633.1:0-3606 GCF_003999175.1 Mesorhizobium sp. M7A.F.Ca.ET.027.03.2.1
CGTCTATTCGGCGGCCTTTGCCCCGGGATCGGCAACCTTGTCGTCCCAGACCATCTGCCGGTAGTCGAAACCATATTCCAGCGTCGGTTTGACGATGCGGAAATAGGGCGACAGGTCGAAATCGCGCGGCGTGTAGAGCGAGTGGTGACGGATGTGCAGGATTTCCTTGCGCGAATAGTTCGACTGCGCGGAGGCTCGGCCGGGCGCACGGGTGATTTCGGGCAGGATCGGATAGCGGATCTGGCCATAGGCCTCGGCGATCAGCGTCGAGCAGATCGCCCGTGTCGGATCGCCGGAGCCGAAGGCCAGCATGCGGCGGCGCCAGCGCACCGGCACCGGCGGTGTGGGCAAGAAAAAACGCAGCATGTCGAAAATGTTCTTGAGGTCGTATTTCAGGCCGAGCCTGCCGATCATGAAGGCGACGACCTTGTCGCGATCCTCCGGCGCCAGCCCGCTCGCCCGGCAGATGCGGGTGTTGTAGGTGCGGTAGCGCGACAATGGCACGGCGACGCAGCCTTCGCCGATCGTGACCTCGATCAGGCGCGGCCGCTCCGAGCCGTCTTCCGGCGCGGGCAAGGCATCGCCGACATAGAAGGCCGCATGCGACCAGGTCGACTGGGTCAGGTACTTGATCGCCGCCGAGATCTTCTGATTGCCCTCGATCAGCAGGATGTCGCCCGGCTCAAGCGTGCGGCGCAGCGTTTCGGCATCGGACGGAGTGTAGGGCTCGTAGCCGGACGATTCTCCCTGCAGCCGGCCGGCAAGCCAGCGGCCAAGTCGATCCAGAAGCGTGTCGCCGGGCTCGGTCATGCCCCATGGCGATTAGCATGGGCGGGCAATGAGGGCTAGCGCACGCCTTCCTCCCCCGTCCGGAGCGCGAGGAAGAGCGTCCTACGATGCCGCGGCCTCTTCCGGCGGCGCAGCCAGATCGTCGCGCGCCTTGCGGGCCAGTTTGCGTGTCGAGCGTTTGGGATTGTCGCCGAACAGCTCGGCCGCTTCGGCCAGGCAGCTCTTCTTCAGCTGCTTCTCCGACCGTTTCAACAGCTTGCCCAGAAGTTTCGTGTCCTCGGGCAGCCCGAGTGGCTGGTCGTCGGCCTCGAGCAGCGCGCGCATCACCAGCACATCGTGCAGGTCGCCCAGCCGCTCGCCCAGTTCGTCGACCGCCTTGCGCCGCGCCTTGATCGGTGTCGGCCACAGCCTGCCGAGCAGCGACAGATGCATGCCGTGGGTCTTGGCCGCCTTGCGCAAATCGTGGAAATCATCGGCCGCGCCCCGCGATCTGGCCTTGTCGAGCGCCTTCCTGGCACGGCGCAGCGTGACGCGGGCACCTTCGGCAAGCACGTCGGCCGCCTGTTCCGGCTGGTCGGGCAAGGCCAACGCTTCGACGCGTTTGAGGCCATCCTCGCAAGCGGCGGTCGCCGCGCCGATCGCCGCCTCGAGCCCGCTGCCTTCGTGCAGTTCATGCTGGCGCGCGATCAGCCTGTCGCGCGCAGCAGTAAGCCCATCGTCGGCGCTCTCCTTGGGAAAGCTCGCCGCCAGCCGGTCGATGGTTTCGATCAGCGCTGTCGCCTCGCGCGGACCGGCAAGCAGGCCGGCTACATTGCGATAGCACTGGTTCTCGGTCTCGTAGAATGTTTCGTCGCCGGAACGAACAAGCCGCAGCAGGGCGCGGGCGCTCTTCAGCCGCTTGCGGCACTTGTGCAGCGCCTGTTCCGGCCGGCTCCGTGCGGCGTCAAGGTGATGCAGCGCCTTGCCGATTTCCTCGGCAAGGATACGCCTGACCTCGCCGGTCAGCGGCAGGCGCGGATCGATACGAAAGCTCATGCGGCGATCTCCGGTATCCCCCCAAGGGCGAGCGACGCGTTGTAGAATTTTGACTCGCCGGTGACTTCGCGGCCGAGCCAATCAGGCAGCATTTCGTCCGGCACGTCCTCCGGCGTCTCAAGTTCGGCGATCACAAGTCCCGCAAGCGGACCGCCGAAGACATCGATTTCGTAGAGATAGCCACGGTGCCTAACATGGTGACGTGTCTTCTCGATGACACGTCCGATGGCAAAGTCCAGCATCTCCACCGCCTCCGAGAGCGGGATCGAGTATTCGAATTCGTCGCGTTCGCGCGCCTTGCTGCCGAATTTGAGTGTCAGCTTGGCGGAACCGCCATCGCTGATGCGGATACGCACCGTGCGCCCGGGGCCGGCAGCGAGATAGAACTGGAGAATGCGGATATTGGCCTCGGCCAGTTCCCGCCATGCGGTGCTGGTGACCAGGAATTTTCGTTCGACTTCCTTGCCCATGGCCGCGCACTAAAGCGTTTGCCGCCGTCGATGGCAAGATAATGACGAACAGAACTTGACTTTAATCAATCGATTGATTAAACTGCGCTCATGGTCAAACTGCCTGAGCCCAACATTCTTCGCCGCGAGCCCGCCGAGATGACGCGCGCGGCCCTTGTCCAGGCGGCGCTGAAGCTGTTCGGAAGGCAGGGCTTCGATGGCACCTCGACGCGCGAGATCGCCGCCGAGGCGCGAGCCAATATAGGCTCGATCGCCTATCATTTCGGCGGCAAGGAGGGTCTTCGCGCCGCTGCCGCCGACTTTATCGTCGAGACCATCCAGGGTGTAGCCGGCCAGGCGCTCGGCAATGTACAGGCGCCTGCGCCGGGACCAGCCAATCCGGAGGCGGCGCAAGCGCTACTCTTCGCGGCGCTGGAGCGGATGGTCGGCTTTGTCGTGGCCAGCCCGCAGGCCGGCGAGATCGTGCAGTTCGTGTTGCGTGAGCTTTCGCATCCGACGGCAGCCCTCGACCGCATCTATGACGGCGTCTTCGAGCCGACGCATCGCCGGCTGTGCCAGCTCTGGGAACAGGCGACCGGCGAGCCCGCCGAAAGCGAGGCCACAAGGCTCACCGTGTTCACGCTGATTGGCCAGGTCATCTATTTCCGCATCGGCCGCGAGGCGGTGATGCGCCGCATGGGCTGGAAAGACATCGGCGCCGCCGAGGCGGCCAAGGTGGTGGCGGTCACATCGGGTAATCTCAAGGCCATATTGGCTTCCAAAAAGAGCAAAGCATGAAGGGGCAAAGACCATGAGCTTTCTGTGTTCGCTGCCGCTCGCCGCGCAGCTCTTCTCGGCCTGTGCCCCGGCTGCCCCGCTGGCCGTCGGCTATGTCGAAGGCGACTATGTGCTGCTGGCGCCGATCGAGGTGGCGCAGGTCGAGACCGTCACGGTGAAGCGCGGCGACCGTGTGGTGCCTGGCACGACCGTGGTGACGCTGGAAAGTGCCGATGCCAAGATCGCGGTGGCGCAGGCGCAGGCCGGCCTTGCCCAGGCGCAGGCGCAGTTGGCCGACCTGCAGATCGGCAAGCGGCCGGAAGAGATCGCCGTGCTGAAGGCCGAGGTCGACATGGCCAGCGCCCAGGCCGCCGACGCCAAGCGCAAATACGACCGCGCCGCCGATCTGTTCAAGCGCGGCGCCGGTACGCAGGCCGATTTCGACACCGCGTCGGCCACGCTGGAAACGGCCAATGCGCAGGTCGGCCAGGCCAATGCCAATCTCGCCGTCGGCGGCCTGCCTGCACGGGCCGAAACGATCAAGGCCGCCGACAAT
>NZ_RZOM01000634.1:0-3606 GCF_003999175.1 Mesorhizobium sp. M7A.F.Ca.ET.027.03.2.1
AAGCTGCCGCTGATCCTCGACAAAAGCTTGATGCGGCCGGCCGACAGCAGGCGCCCGGCGCGGCCGGCGGCCAGCGCATAGGTCGAATCCGAGAAGGCGGCGAAGATCATGGCGGTCAGGCCCATGATGGCGATCTGCAGCGAGTAGTTGCCTTGCGGCGAAATGAACTGCGGAAAGAAGGCGCCGAAGAAGATCAACGTCTTGGGGTTACTGAGCGCCACCAGCAGGCCCTGCAGGAAGAAGCCGCCGCGCGGTTTCCTGGCCGTTCCATCGGCGTTCAGCGTGCCTTTGGAACGGAACATCTGCACACCCATCCAGATCAGATAGGCGGCGCCGATCAGCCGCACCCACTCGAACCAGTGGCCCATGCCCGCGATCAGTGTGTTGAGGCCGATGCCGACGATGGCGATCATCACGGCAAGCCCTGCCTGCGTGCCGGCGACATTGGCGAGACCGGCGCGGGAGCCATGGCGGATGCTGTTGGCGATGATCAGCGTGACCGTTGGGCCCGGCACCAGGATAATGACGATGCAAGCGAGGACATAGGCGGCGTAGAGTTCCAGCGACATGATTTTTCCCCAGGAATGCCGCCGATGCGGCGCGGCTTGAGGACAATCAATGCATAGCAGCGCAGCCGGTGCAAGCCGCTAACTAGCGCCCTGCGACACGCCAGTCCGCCCGGTTCAGGCGCCGGTCTGCCAAGGCAGCGTTGCCTCATAGGCCGCGGCCGCCTTCAGCACGGCGAGGTCGCCGCGCGGCCGGCCGATCAGTTGCATGCCCATCGGTCGGCCCCTATCGTCGAAGCCGACCGGCACGTTGGCCGCCGGGCAGCCGCCCAAGGTCGCGAAGGCGGAAACCTGCATCCAGCGGTGATAGCTGTCCATTGCGCGTCCGGCGACCTCACGCGGCCAATGCGTATCGACATCGAAGGGGAAGACCTGCGCGGTCGGCAGCGCGACGAGATCATAGCGGTCGAAGATCGACAGCAGCGTGCGATGCCAGGATGTACGGGTCACGGAGGCGGCGCGGATCTGCGGCGCCGTCAGCCGCATGGCGTTCTCCACTTCCCAGATGGCTTCCGGCTTGAGCAGGCGGCGCTTCGCGGGATCGTCATAGTGGGTTTTGAGCGCGCAGCCGCTGCTGGCCTGGCGCAGCGTCACGAAGGCCTGCCACAGCGCTTCGAAATCGAAATCCGGCAGCAACGGTTCAGTCGCGAAGGATGCATCCGCAAAGCGGCCAAGTGCCGCCTCGCACAGGCCGAGAATGCCTGTTTCAACCGGCAGATGACCGCCGAGGTCGCCGAGCCAGGCGATGCGGCCAGCAGTTGCCGGTATTCCAAGCCCTTCGAGGAACGAGCCGGGTTTCTCGTAGGACAATGGCGCGTGCGGGTGGTAACCGGCCTGCACATCGAGCAGCAGCGCCATGTCACGGACGTTGCGGCCCATCGGCCCGTCGACGCCCATCTGCGCATGGAAGACTTCAAAATCGGGTCCGCCGGGAACAAGTCCTTGCGACGGGCGGAAGCCAAAAACATTGTTCCAGGCGGCCGGGTTGCGCAGCGAGCCGCCGAAGTCGCTGCCATCGGCGACGGGAACCATGTCGAGCGCCAGGGCCACCGCCGCGCCGCCGCTCGAGCCGCCGGCGGTCAGGGCCGGATCGAAGGCGTTCAGCGTCGGCCCGAACACGGCGTTGTAGGTGTTGGAGCCGAGCCCGAATTCGGGGACGTTGGTCTTGCCGATGATGATGGCGCCGGCATTGCGAATGCGCTCGACGAAGAAATCGTCTTCCTGCGGCACGAAATCGGCGAAGATCGGCGAGCCGAAGGAGGTCCTGAGGCCGGTGGTCGAGGCGAGATCCTTGATGGCGATCGGCATGCCGAAGAGCGGACCCGCCGCTTCGGCTCGCGACAGGCTGGCATCGGCCGCATTGGCTTCGCGCAGGATATCGGCGCGATCGCGCAAGGAGACGATGGCGTTGACCAGCGGATTGACCGCCTCGATGCGATCGAGGAATGCCGCCACCACCTCGCGCACGGAAAGCTCTCTCTCCCGGATCGCGCCGGCGAGTTCGACCGCGGACAGGCGGCAGATGTCGCCTGCCGGCGGCACGGCATGTTTCGTTTGAGGACGCAGCATTTTAATGGGTTTCCTGCAGCGCCTGATCGACGTCTTTGGCGAGCGGGATCGCCGGTTGGGCGCCAGGCTTCAGGCAGGCCAGCGAACCGGCCGCGCCGGCGCGCGCCAGCGCCTGTTCGAGCGCGAGGCCCGACGACAGGCTGGCGGCGAAATAGCCGCAGAAGGTGTCGCCGGCGCCGACCGTGTCGACAGGCGTTATCTTGCGCGCAGCAACGGCCAGGAACTCGGTCGGTGTCGCCGCCATCACGCCGTCGCCGCCGAGCGTGACGACGACGATGCGGCCGGTCTTTCCGGCAAAGTCGCGCATGCGGGCCGCCCGGTCGCGGCCTTGCAGCGACAGCGCTTCGCCATAGAGGTCGAACTCGGTTTCGTTGGCGACGATATAGTCCGCCTTTTCGAGAAAGCCGGCTGCCTGCCCCTGGAAAGGCGCCGTGTTGAGCACGGTGATGGCGCCGGCCGCCCTTGCCTGGTCGAGGGCGGCATCGACGGTGGCCAGCGGAATCTCATTTTGCAGCAGCACGACGTCGCCTTTTTTCAGAAAGGCCTTGGAGAGATCGCCGGGGACCACGGAAGCGTTGGCGCCCGGCACCACGGCGATGATGTTTTCGCCGTCGTCGGCGACCATGATCAGTGCCGTGCCGGTCGAGGCGTGAGTCTCGGCAACGCCGGACAGGTCGACCTTGCCGTCGCGTAGCAATGCCAGTGCCTCGGCGGCGAAGCTGTCCCTGCCGACGGCGCCAACCATGCGCACCGAGGCGCCGGCGCGTGCGGCGGCCAGCGCCTGGTTGGCGCCCTTGCCCCCGGGCGCGGTGGTGAAGGCCGAGCCGCCCACCGTCTCGCCGGGGCTCGGCAAGCGGTCGACCTTGGCGATAAGGTCGAGGTTGATCGAGCCGATGACGATAATCAAGCAGGGCCTCCTGGCAACGCAACTTCAAAATGTCGGAGCGTCTTCGTGCATCCGGGCGAACGCAGATCGTTCCGATTGCGTGGAAGCTAACCCGTAAGGCCGCGGCTTGCCAGACCACGCGCATGGTCCAGTCCGATTTGAGGTGTCGTGGCCTTATTCGCAGCGCACGGTGACCGTGCCCTGATAATTGCCGGCGGGAAAGATACCGCTCGACTTGGTGGCGGTGAGGTCGACCTGCATCGCGTGGGTGCCGTTGGCAACCCTCTGCGGCACACTTCCGTTGACATCGACCCCCGAGCCATCGAGGCGGAAGACTGAAGCGAAGGTCACGTTAGTGCCGCCGCCGCTCGGCGCGGAGGAGAATGCGGCAGGCGCCGGCGCCGAAACCGAATAGCAGTCAAGCAAGTTAAGTATCGAGCACAACAGGGAACTTGCCACCACGGTGGCGCTGGCGCTCGATCCGCCTGCCTGTTTGGAGCTCAGTATGCTGATGGCGGGATTGGCCTTCATCGTTCCGGACGCCCCGACCATGATGGTGCAGGTGCCGATGATCGCCGCCTGCAC
>NZ_RZOM01000635.1:0-3606 GCF_003999175.1 Mesorhizobium sp. M7A.F.Ca.ET.027.03.2.1
GCACGATGGCGCCGAAATCGAGTGAACCATCGCCCGGCACGGTGAAGGCGCCGAGCGCCACGGCGTCGAGGAAGGATTGCTTCGAGCGATCGAGCCTGTCGATCACCTCCATGCGAACGTCCTTCACATGCACATGGCTGATGCGGGTGTGATGGTTGTCGATTGCACGCAGCACGTCGCCGCCGGCAAAGGCCAGATGTCCGGCATCGAGCAGCAGCGGAATGCCGGCTCCGGAATAGCGCATGAAGGCATCGAGTTCCGGCTCGGTCTCGACCACCGCCGCCATGTGGTGATGATAGGACAGCGGCATGCCCTGTTCGGCGCACCATTCGCCAAATTCGGTCAGGCGCTTCGCATAGACCTTCATCTCGTCATCCGACAGCTTCGGCTTGGTGGCGAGCGGCTTGGAGCGGTCCCCCTGGATCGAGCGGCCGACTTCGCCATAAACGATGCAAGGCGCATTCACCGCCTTGAACAGGTCGATCATCGGCTGGATGCGATCCTTGTTGTCGGCCATCTCCCCATCGACCAGCGTGCCGGAGAACCAGCCGCCGCACAGCGTGACGTCGGCGGCCTTCAGGATCGGCAGCATGATTTCGGGGTCATTGGGAAAACGCCGGCCCATCTCCATGCCGGTGAAGCCGGCCGAGCGCGACTGGCGCAGGCATTCTTCCAGCGACACATCATCGCTGAGTTCCGCAAGATCGTCGTTCCACCACGCAATTGGGGACATGCCCAGTTTGGCTTTCAAGTCGTCACTCCGGTTTAGAACAGTTATCCTTTGGTTGCCGCCGCCCCTCATCCGCCTGCCGGCACCTTCTCCCCGTATAGTGACGGGGAGAAGGGGTCTAGCCGCGACCTCGGCGTCTTTCTTGCGACGGCGGTGATTGGCGAAACCGGTGATGACAGCGTCCCTCTCCCCGTCCCTATACGGGGAGAGGATGCCGGCAGGCAGGTGAGGGGCAGCGCCGACCTCAATCACCCACACTCTGCATCTTCCGCTTTTCGTCATACGCCTTGCGCGCCGCGTTGACCTGCGGCCGTGCCGACACTTCCGGCACCGCCACGTCCCACCAATGGCCGCCGGCATCCGTGGAAACCAGCGGGTCGGTGTCGATGACGAGCACCGTTGTGCGCGTATTCTTCCTGGCTTGTGCCAGCGCGTTTTCCAGCCCGGCGATCGACGGCACTTTCTCGGCGATCGCCCCCATGCTCGCCGCATGCGCGGCAAAGTCGATGTCGGGCAGGACCTCGTGGCGCGAGTCCTTCAGCAGATTGTTGAAGTTGGCGCCGCCGGTCGCCATCTGCAGCCGGTTGATGCAGCCATAGCCGCGGTTGTCGAGCAGCACGATTGTGAGCTTCAGCCCGAGCATCACCGAGGTGGCGATCTCCGAATTCAGCATCAAATAGGAGCCGTCGCCGATCATGACGACGATCTCCTCGCCGGGCTTCGCCATCTTGGCTCCGAGCCCGCCGGCGATCTCGTAGCCCATGGTCGAGAAGCCATATTCGCCATGATACGATCCGGGCGCGCCCGCCTGCCAAAGTTTGTGCAATTCGCCCGGCAACCCGCCGGAGGCATTCAGCAGCGTCACACCGGAGCCCATGGCGCGCTGCACGGCGCCGATCACCTGCGCGTCGGACGGGTAGGCGGCATTGGTCGACGCGGTCACCTTGGCCGCCTCGGCCTGCCAGGCCTTCTTGCCGGTGGCCGCATTGGCGGTCCAGCTTGCCGGCGCCTTCCAGCCTTTCAGATCCGCGCCGAGTTCCGCCAGGCCCTCGGCCGCATCGGCGACCAGTGGCAGCGCCCGGTGCTTGCCGGCGTCGAAGGGCTGCACGTTGAGCCCGATGATGGTCTTGCCGGAATTCTTGAACAGCGCCCACGAGCCGGTGGTGAAGTCCTGCAGGCGCGTGCCGATGGCCAGCACGACATCGGCTTCCTCAGCCAGCCGATTGGCGGCAGAAGTGCCGGTGACGCCGACCGCCGCCATGTTGAGCGGATGATCGTCCGGCAACGAGGATTTGCCGCCTTGCGTCTCGCAGACCGGGATGCCGGCGCTCTCGGCGAATTTCGCCAGTTCGTCCGACGCCTGCGAATAGAGGACACCGCCGCCGGCGATCACCAGCGGCTTTTTTGCGCCCTTCAGCGCCGCTACCGCAGCGGCAAGCTCATGGCGATCCGGGCGCGGCCGGCGCTGGTGCCAGACCCTCTCGGCAAAGAAACTCTCGGGGTAGTCGTAGGCCTCGGCCTGCACGTCCTGGCACAGAGACAGCGTCACCGGGCCGCATTCGGCCGGATCGGTCAGCACAGCCATGGCGCGGCTGAGCGCCGGGATGATCTGCTCCGGCCGGGTGATGCGGTCGAAATAGCGTGAAACCGGACGGAAGCAGTCATTGACCGTCGCCGTGCCGTCGGAGAAATCCTCGGCCTGCTGCAGCACCGGGTCTGGGATGCGGTTGGCGAAGACGTCGCCCGGCAAAAACAGGACGGGCAACCTGTTTACATGGGCGAGCGCCGCCGCCGTCACCATGTTGAGCGCGCCGGGGCCGATCGAAGAGGTCGCGGCCATGAAGCGGCGGCGGAAATTGGCCTTGGCGTAGGCAATCGCCGCATGCGCCATCGCCTGTTCATTGTGGGCGCGGAAGGTCGGCAGTTCGTCGCGCAGCTGATAAAGCGCCTCGCCGATGCCAGCGACATTGCCGTGGCCGAAGATCGCCCAGACGCCGCCGAAGATCGGGACTTTGCTCCCGTCGATCTCGGTCATCTGGCGGCTGAGGAAGCGGGTCAGCGCCTGCGCCATCGTCAGGCGGATTGTCTTGCTCATGGTGTTTTCCTCCGCAGTCCTATTCCGCGCCTTCTTATGCCGCCTTGCGGCCGCGCGCGGCAAGCCACGCATCCGTCAACTGTTCGAAGCGCTGCGCCATATCGGCGATCGCCTCGTCATCCGACATCTTGCCGGCCAGCCATTGCTCGGCCGCATGGACGAAGATGGTGCGGCCGACGGCAAAGCCCTTGACGATCGGCGCCTTGGCGGTGGCGGCGAACGCCGCTTCCAGCTCGTCCTGCGGCGCTTCCAGGCCCAGCAGCACGACGCCGCGGCACCAGGGGTCGTGCTTCAGGATGACGGCCTCGATCTTCGCCCAGGCGCCGCTCGACGCCTGCGGCTCGAGCTTCCACCAGTCCGGCTTGATGCCGAGCGCATAGAGTTCCTCCAACGCGCGCGGGATCGTCGTGTCGTCGAGCTTGCCATGTTTGCCGGCAATGATCTCGATGAGAAGTTCCCTGCCGACCTTCCGCGCGCCTTCGAACAGGGCGCGCAACTTCTGCTGCTGTTCTTCCTTCAGCGCCGCCGGATCGTCGGGGTGATAGAAACACAGGCATTTGATGCAGTGGTCGACCGGCCATTCGACAAGCTGCGAGCCGATGTCCTGCGAGAATTCGAAGCGCAGCGGCCGCGAGCCCGGCAACTCCACCGGCCGCCCGAGCCAGGCGAAGGAATGCCTGGCGAATTCGAACATTGCCTTGCGGCCGTGTTTCTCGTCGATCAGCATGCCGTAGCCGTCGCGGCCGGCGGCGACCTTCGCAGCGGCCTTGACCGCCAGCAC
>NZ_RZOM01000636.1:0-3603 GCF_003999175.1 Mesorhizobium sp. M7A.F.Ca.ET.027.03.2.1
GTCCACCACGCTGCGCTCGACGCGGTTGGCGAGATGACGTGAATCGGCGATGTCCTCGAAGCCGCGCCAGCGGTCGGATATCTCCTTGTCCTTGGCCAGCGTGTTGGTGATCAGCGTGAAGGTGCGCAAATTTTTGCGGAAGGTCGTGGCCAGCGCCTCGGACGCCCGGCGGCGCACCTCGCCGTCGGCGTCCTGCAAACGGTTCAGCGCCGGCTCCAGCGTCAGTTCCTCGCCGTCGATGTCGAAGCGAAGGTCGGTCATCGTCTCGTCGAACAGGCGGTTCCAGGCGCCGCGCCCGGTGATCGACTTTTCGTGGAAGAGTTGCTCGACGCGGTCCTCAAGCTGGTAGGGCTTGTCCTTGCGCAGATCGAGCACCCATGGCCGGTAATGACCGAAGGCGGGATCGCCGGCGAGCGCGCCTTCGATCGACGCATCGTCGATCAGGTTGAGTTCGAGCGCGAAGAACAGAAGGTGCGCGCTGGCGTCGGTCATCTTCTCCTGGACGTCGCCATAGAGCTTGGCGCGCTGGGGATCGGCGGTGTTTCCGGCATAAACCAGACCCGCATAGGAGACGATGCGGCCGATCAGTTCCTCCAGCGCTTCGTAGGCGACGAGCGCCTCGCCCAGCCTGCCGGCGCTGCCGCGCTCGGCCTCGGCGGCCAGCGTGCCCTTCCAGCGGCTTTCGAAGCTGGTCGCGTCAGCGGCGGCCTTGGCGATGTCGCGCTTCAGTTCTGGCGCGTCCATGCCGGCATAGAGGTCGGCAAGGTTCCATTCAGGCAGGTCGCCCAGCTCGGCCGCGCCCTGACCGGACGCCGGCGCCGCCAGCCGCCGTGCGGAACCCATGTGGCCAGAATCCTTATGCATTGCCGACACCTTCCGTGGCCAAGGTTCAAGGAGAAACGAGAAGCCGGTCAAATCCTAAGGAATTCATTCACCGGGTTTTTTGAAACCTTATTTAGAACCCTGTGCCAAGATGGTCCACAGGGCAGGATTCCTCGGGCGGGCGTAGTCGTATCAGTCATGACAGGTTCCATACTCATAGTCGATGACGATCCGGTGCAACGCCGGCTGCTCGAAGCGGCGGTGACGCGGTTCGGCTACAGCGCAATCGTCGTCGACGGCGGCGCGGCCGCTCTCGATATCCTCGATGGACCCGGCGCCCGCGAGGTGTCGGTGGTCATCCTCGATCTGGTCATGCCCGGTCTCGACGGTATCGGCGTGCTGAAGGCGATGCGCGAGCGCGACATCAACGTGCCGGCCATCGTGCAGACCGCGCAGGGGGGCATCGAGACCGTGGTTTCGGCGATGCGTCATGGCGCCTTCGATTTCGTCGTCAAGCCGGCGTCTCCCGACAGGCTGCAGGCGTCGATCGGCAATGCGCTCAAGGTCGAGGCCGTCGAGGGCGAGGTCAAGCGCACGTCGCGCCGGCGCGGCGGCCTCCTGACCTTCAAGGACATGATTACGCACAGCCCGGCCATGGACAGGGTGATCCGTCTTGGCCAGAAAGCGGCGGCATCCAACATCCCGATCCTGATCGAGGGCGAGTCCGGCGTCGGCAAGGAACTGGTGGCGCGCGCCATCCAGGGCAGTGGCGACCGCCGCTCGAAACCCTTCGTCACCGTCAATTGCGGCGCCATCCCCGACAATCTGGTCGAATCGATCCTGTTCGGCCATGAGAAGGGCTCGTTCACCGGCGCCACCGACAAGCACACGGGCAAGTTCGTCGAAGCGCATTCGGGCACACTGTTCCTCGACGAGATCGGCGACCTGCCGCTCGACGTGCAGGTCAAGCTGTTGCGCGCGGTCCAGGACGGCGAGGTCGATCCGGTCGGCGGACGCTCGACCGTCAGGGTCGACATCAGGCTGATTTCGGCGACGCACCGCAACCTCCTGCAGCAGGTCAAGGACGGCAAGTTCCGCGAGGATCTGTTCTATCGGCTGAACGTCTACCCGATCTTCGTGCCGCCGCTGCGCGACCGCCGCGACGACATCCCCTATCTGGTCACCCATTTCATGGAGAAGGTGGCGCCGGCCGACCCGCACCGTCGCCTGCAGGGTATTTCGGCGGCAGCGCTCGCCGTGCTGCAGGCCTATGACTGGCCTGGAAACATCCGGCAGCTCGAAAATGCCGTCTTCCGGGCCTCGGTGCTTTGCGAAGGCGATGTGCTTTCCGCCGAGGACTTCCCGCAGATACGGGCGCAAGTGGAAGGCACCGTCAACCTGGATATGGACGGCGATGCGCCGGCGCCCTCCCAGTCTTTGCAGGAGCGCGATGACGAAGCCTTGCCCGGCGAGGGCGGCCCAGCAATCGCGTTCGATCCGCCGGCAAGGCTGCAGCCTCGCTTCGGCACGTTGCGGGCGCTCGACGAGCGCGGCAATGTGCGGGCACTGGCCGATGTCGAACTCGAGATGATCAAGCTTGCCATCGATCACTACAACGGACAGATGAGCGAAGTCGCCCGCCGACTCGGGATCGGTCGCTCGACGCTCTATCGCAAGCTCAAGGAACACGGCATCGATCCGGAGACGGGCCGCGTAGACCGGCTCGCCTCCTAAGGGCGATGCCGGGCTGAGCTTCGGAATCCGGCTTGCCACAAAGGCCGACGCCAGCTTGCAATGCCACAGCAGGCCTTGTATCGCCGTTTCGGCGGCATTGGGGCTGTGTCATGGACAGCTCTGTTCACGCATTAAGGCTAACGGTAACAGATCGTGTTCGGGCCGAAGGCGGAAATCTGATCTAAACCAGCAGTTTACCAAGAAACCTTGTGAACAATTTTTGACGGGATATCGCCACGGTGTTACCGCATTTCGGCTTCAATAAGCGATGATTAACCATTAGGATCGATATTCGGGTGTGCTAATGCCACATCCGTTTGGACAAATCCGGGGACAAACGGCAGCCTGCAAGGCCTTTTGATTTGAACAGAATCGAACGACACACAAACAGGCGGCACCATCATTTGAGCGTCTGGCCGAAGTGGCTGGCAGTGTTGGTTGTCGCTTTTGGTTTTGTTGCCGCGGCTGCGAGCGGAGCCAGCGCCGAAACACGGTCGCTGAAGCTTTATCATCTCCACACCCATGAGAAGGCCGAGATCGTCTACAAGCGCAACGGCCGCTACGTTCCCGAGGGTCTCAGGAAGATCAACATCATTTTGCGCGACTGGCGTCGCAACGAGCCGACCAAGATGGATCCGCGCCTGCTGGATCTGGTCTGGGAAGCGTATCGGGAAGCCGGCGCCACGGACTACATCCAGGTCATCTGCGGCTATCGCTCGCCGTCGACGAACTCGATGCTGCGCGGCCGCAGCAGGGGCGTCGCCGAGAAGAGCCAGCATATGCTCGGCAAGGCGATGGATTTCTACATCCCCGGCGTGCCGCTGAAGAAGCTGCGCAACATCGGTCTCAAGATGCAGGGCGGCGGCGTCGGCTACTATCCGTCATCTGGTTCGCCGTTCGTCCACATGGATGTCGGCAATGTGCGCCATTGGCCCGGTATCAGCCGGCAGGAACTGGTCAGCCTGTTCCCCAACGGCAAGACGCTGCATGTGCCGAGCGACGGCAGGCCGCTGCCCGGCTTTGAGCAGGCGCTCGCCTCCTATAAGG
>NZ_RZOM01000637.1:0-3596 GCF_003999175.1 Mesorhizobium sp. M7A.F.Ca.ET.027.03.2.1
TCGCCGAGCAGCTTGGCGACGAGGTCGCGTGCATCGGCTTCCGGCAGGCCGATCTCGAAACCGTCCTCGCCCGTATAGCCCGACCGGCTCATGAACCAGTTTTTGCGCGGTTCGACACCATGCATGAAAAGCAGCGAGCCGGTCTCGATGCCGGCGCGGGAAAGGGCGGCCCAGGCTTCAGGACCCTGGATGGACAGGAAGACGCGGTCGAGCGGCTCGACTCTGGCGTCGAAATCCGCGGCAAGTGCACGCAAATGCTTTTCATCGGCGACGGCGTTGCCTGCGTTGGCGACTACCATGAACCTGCTATCGCCAAGTCTGGTGACGATGAGGTCGTCCAGGATGCCGCCTGCCTCGTTGAGGAAAAAGGACAGTTTGGACTGTGAGATTTGGAGTGCGCCTGCATCCAAGGGGCAAGCGCGGTTGAGCAGCGCAACCGCCTCCGGCCCGCTGACTTCGAATAGCTTCATATGCGAGATGTCGAACAGGCCGGCCTGTTCGCGGGTGTGAAGATGTTCCTTCATGACGCCCGCCGGATAGGTCAGCGGCATCGACCAGCCGGCAAAAGCGCCAAAGCGCGCACCGGCGGTTACATGGATGTCTTCGAGGGGTAGGTGTCTTGTATCGTCGCCCGTCATGTCGTCTCCAGAGTCGCACGCAATCGGTCGCGAATGGCGACCAGTCCGTGCCCCTCTGTCTGAAGCCTGAGAGACTCGCGCAGCCGGAACTCTGTCAGCGGCGCTTACACCTTCGGCGCGGGGGCAAGCCCCGACTTTCCAGAGTGTCTTTCCCGTCTACGGTTCTTTTGCCTGAGAGATTTCGGGCGATTTCCCCTTCGGCGACAGCTCTCGCTGTTCTCTCCCGCAAACAGGTAGGACTCAGACCCTGAGTCCTCGACGCGCCATCCATAGCTCGCGCGCGACGGCTTGTCACCTGTCAGCGACATCTAAAGCGCGTGCATGCCATTCTTCAAAACCGCGGCACGTTTTGGGCGATATGCGTTGGCCGACAAGTCTTCGCTAACCACGCCGTTTGCCGGTTTTTCAAGACACTGCTGATATGTTGGCTTGTATGACGCTTGGGGCCGGCGCTTGGCGACGGCGGACGGGGACGACAAATGGGCGAATTGATCATGAGCGCGCCGGTGGCCGGGCTGACCTCGAAAATCCGCATCGCCGCGGAGGACGTGGCGATGTTGCGCCATGAAGTGTTCGGCGATGGCGTCGTGACGCGCGGCGAGGCCGAGGCGCTGTTTGCGCTCGATGCAACGGCGAAGGACAAATGCCAGGAATGGCCGCCCTTCTTCGTCGAGGCGGTCACCGACTATATCGTCCACCAGGAAAAGCCGTCGGGCTATATCTCGCAAGACAATGCCGACTGGCTGATCCGCACGATCTCGCGCGATGGCATGGTCGACAGCCGGACCGAGCTCGAATTGCTGGTGCATGTGCTGGAACAGGCGAAATCGTCGCCGAGCCAGCTTTGTGTGTATGCGCTGGAGCAGGTGGCGCATGCCGTCATTGACGGCAAGGGGCCGCTGATGCTCGGCGGCACGCTGGCTCCCGGCCTCATCGCACAGGCGGAGGTCGAGTTGCTGCGCCGGATCCTCCATGCCCATGGCGGCGACGGCAACATCGCCATCACGCGCGCCGAGGCCGAGGTGCTGTTCAAGATCAACGAGTGCACTGCTCAAGGGCACAACGATCCGTCCTGGAACGAGCTGTTCGTCAAGGCGATCGCCAATTTCGTCATGTGCTCGGCCGGCTACGAAGCACCGACGCGCGATGTGGCGCTGCGCCGTGATGCCTTCCTCGAACATGCGGATCCGGAAATAGGCGGCTTCTTCAGCCGCATGATCTCCGGCGGCCTTGCCGGCATCATGGAAGCCTATCGGTCGCCAGGCGACATCGAGGCCGAGTGGGAAGCCAAGAACAGGGCGGCCGAGGCGCTGGCCCGCCGCGCCGAGACGGTCGATGCCGGTGAAGCCGGCTGGCTGATCGAACATATCGGCGTCGACAGGCCTCTTTATGAGAACGAACGCGCGCTGTTGACCCTGATCAAGCACGCCTCACCGGAAATCCATCCGGCGCTGAGGCCGCTGCTCGACAAGGTCGCCTGAGCGGTAGGGGTTGCCTGAGCGGTATGGGTTGCCTCGGTCAAAGCTGGGGTTGCCCGATTAGATCTGGTCGACGTCGATGTATATCCTTGCCAAGCCTTCCCTGACGGTCGACATGGCATCGGCGACGCTGATGGCGATGTGGTCGTGCATGAGCCTTGCGGCCCTGTCGGCATCGCGGGCTACCATGGCCCGGGCGATTTCGCTGTGTTCGGTGTAGGTCGTCGACAATCGCCGGTGCTTCTCCACTTCGATCTTGCGAACGAAATGGATGCGCGTGTTAATGCCTTCGAGCATGCGCGCCAGTTCGGGATTGCCCGACAGCCTGGCGATGCGGTTGTGAAACTCCTCGTCCCTGGCGGTCAGCTCAGTGCTGGAAAACGAGTCGGCGCGCGCCATGGTGAGCGCCCACCAGTCGACGAGCGCGGCGAGTTCCTCATCAGTCGCGCGCTGGATCGCCAGCCTGACGGAGCGGTCCTCGAGCACCGCTCGCACGTCGGAAAGATTGACGATCTCGTCGACATCGAAGCCCCGGCAAAAGAAGCCGCGATTGGTCTGGAAAGTGATGAGTTCCTCCGTGACCAGCCGCTGGAGCGCTTCCCGGACTGGGCTGCGGCTGACATTCAGCCTGGCGGCAAGCACCACTTCGTTGATGCGCTCGTTCGGCTTGAAGCGATAATCCATCGCCATGCGACGGATTTCTTCATAGACACGCGGGCCGGTCTTGATCGGCTTGGATGCCAACGCTGCGCTGTTGTCCCGGTTGCTTTGCCTGGCGGGTCGGAGCATGGCGTCGTCAAGCCTTTGCGGCGCTTGGTTCGGCGAACCGCGCCTGTGTGGGAAGGATGCCGTCGAGGGCGATCGGCGCTGCCCGGCCGGCGATCAGATCGGCGACGATACGGGCCGATCCATGCGCCATGGTCCAGCCGATATGGCCGTGCCCGGTGTTCAGCCACAGGTTTCGGATGTCGCGCAGGCCGAGGATCGGCAGGTTGTCGGGCGTCATGGGCCTCAGGCAGGCCCGCATCTCGGCGCGATCAAAGGCGATGCCGCGCGGGAACAGGTCCTGCGTGACGCGCTTCATGAAGGCGAAATCCGAAGGCTTGTGGCTGCGATCATAGCCCGCGAATTCCGCAGTGGCGGTCACGCGGATGCGATCGCCCATCGGCGTGATGGCGACGAGATTGTGCTCATCGATGACAGGGAGTTTTGGAGCCAGCGCCTGATCGACGATGGGAATGGTCATGGAATATCCCTTGACCGGATAGATCGGCAGGCCAAGGCCGATCTTGCGGGCGAGGACGGGGCTCTCGGCGCCGAGACACAGAACGTAGGTGTCGGCCAGAAACTCTCCCTTGTCGGTGACGATCTTGGTGATCGTTTCCTTTCTGCGTTCGATCCCCACGATCCTGGTCCCTGTCAGGATCTTGCCGCCCCTATTTTCGACGATGGCCGCCAGCGCGCGCGTGAACTTGGCGGC
>NZ_RZOM01000638.1:0-3588 GCF_003999175.1 Mesorhizobium sp. M7A.F.Ca.ET.027.03.2.1
GGTGAAGGATGCAGAAGCCGCAGCGGTTGGTTTCGAAATCGCTCTCGGGAAGGGCGCTGACCTCGAAGACCAGACGGCCATCGGCGGAGCCTTTGATGGTGGCGCGGAAGCCGAGCCGGGTTCCATCTGGGGCCAGGCAGCTTGCCGAATAGCTGACCGAAAAAGCGTCGGCAGCCTGGTCGATGATCAGGTCCATCAAATTTGGCTCATAGGTGCCCCAGTCGCGGTCACGCACGATATAGGCGACGGCGCGCAGCACTTCGGTGCCGCCATGGCGGATGGTGCGCAGGTTGCCGTTGACGAAGTCGGCGCTAAGCGCGCCCGCGCGCAGCCTGACCGGCTCGGCTTCGACCGTACGCGTGCCGTAGAGCAGGAAGGCGTCGTCGGTCATTTCAGCAAGGCGTCGAGTTGCACCGGTTGCCGGCTCGCGGCACCGGCGTAAGCCGCCTCGACCAGCGCGAACGTCTCGAGATTGTCCGCTCCCGAGGTCGCCGGTTCGATCCCCTTTGCCAGGCAGTCTACCCAGTGCTGCTGGATGGCGACAACGCTTTCCTGGATGTTGTGCCAGGGACGCGACGCCCATGGCAGCAGCGGCGGCGAGACGTCGGTGACGACCGTGCCGTTCCTGCCGGTGACGGTGAGCCGGTATTCCTGCGCCAGCCGGATCGTTCCGTCGCTGCCGTCGATCTCGATCAGCGTCTCGGGAAACGGCTCGGTCGCAAGCTTCGTCGCGTAGCTGCAGTCGACCACGGAGGTCGCGCCGCTCTTGTGGTCCATCAGCATGGTCGCCACATCCTCGCCCGCGATACTAGGATTGATGCGGGCGGTTCGCGTCGTGATGGTCGAGACGTCGCCGAGCAGGAAACGGGCGATGTCGAGGACATGGATGCCGAGGTCCTCGATGATGAAACGCTTTCCCGTCGCCAGATAGGGTTGGCCGGAAAACACGTCATAGGCGGAGCGGAAGGAGATGCGCCCGAAGAAAGACGTGCCGATCTCGCCGCTGTCGAGCACGGCGCGCACCGCCTGGATCGGCGACTGCCAGCGAAAATTCTCATGCACCATCAGCGGCACGCCTGCTTGTGCGCATGCCCGGACCATGGCCTTGGCGTCGGCCAGCGTCGGCGCGAATGGCTTTTGGCAGATCACCGGAACGCGATGAGCGGCCGCCATTTCGACAAGCGGACGATGGCTGGGCGCGGTGGTGGCGATATCGACGAAGTCGAGGCTTTCGCCGGCAAAAAGTTCCGCCGCATCGGTATAGCGCTTCGCAATGCCGAATTGGTCGCCGACGATCTTGAGCCGTTCCGGATCACGGTCGCAGATGGCGACGATCGAGGCGCCCGCAATGCCGCGCCAGGCGTGCATCTGGTTGACGGCAAAGAAGCCGCAGCCGATCAGCGCTCCACGCAACTCCGCCATGCTCAACCCGCCTTCGCCATCTGCATCAAGGTGACGCGCTGTTGAAGCCGGCGTTGTGCCTGGTCGACGACAACGGCGACGATGATGACGAGACCCTTGATCACCATCTGCCAAAACGAACTCACGCCCATCATCACCAACCCGTCCGAAAGAATGCCGATGACGAAGGCGCCGACGATGGTGCCGCCGATCGTGCCGCGCCCGCCCGACATCGAGGTACCGCCAAGCACCGCCGCCGCAATGGCGTTGAGCTCGAAACTTTCGCCTGTCGCCGGATGCGAAGCCATCAGCTCGGACGAGATGATCAGGCCGACGATCGCGGCGCAGAAACCGGAGAACATATAGACGAACATCTTCACCATGTTGACACGGACGCCCGAAATCCGCGACGCCCGTTCATTGCCGCCGACCGCGAAGATGTGGCGGCCGAGTGGCGTGTATTTGGCGAGATAGGCGGCTCCCAGCGCAACGACGATCAGGATCCAGATCGCCACCGGCAGGCCGAGCAGCCGGCCGGCGCCGAGGAAACCGAAGCCGGTGGTTCCCAGTTCCGGCTTGCCGACGAGGTTGGGGAAGGTGCGGCCGTCCGACGACAGCAGCGCCAGCCCGCGCGCGACATAGAGCACGCCGAGCGTGGCGATGAACGGTGCAACGTTCAGCCTGGTGATCAGCAATCCGTTGACGGCGCCGATCAATATGCCGACGGCCAGTGTGATCAGCGCGATCTCGAAGACGTTGAAATAGATGGTGTAGCCGATCTGCAGGTCGATGCCGTTGAGCACGAGATAGCCGGCCACCATACCGCACAGGCCGACGATCGAGCCGACCGAAAGGTCGATGCCGCCAGTGATGATGACGAAGGTCATGCCCATCGCCAGGAATGCGTTCAGCGCCACGTGCTTCGACATCAGGATCAGATTGGCGGTCGACAGGAAATTCGGCGCCGCGAGCGAGAAGAAGATCAGCACGGCGATCAGCGCGATGAACGTCCGAAGCTTCATCACGGTCAGCAGCACCGAGCCGCTGGAAGTGGAGGGAGCGGCCGCCTTGGCTGGGATGTCAGTCATGGGCGGTGCTCTCCGTGCGTGGGGCCGGTCCGTGGCCAAGCGCGGATGCAGCCACGAGTGCCGCCTCCGTCGCTTCGGCGCGGTCGAACATGCCGGTCAGTTTTCCGTTGCTCATCACCGCGATGCGGTCGGACAGCGCCATGACCTCGTCGAGATCCGAGGTCGCGAACAAAATCCCCAAACCGTCGCGGGACAGTTTGCGCATGGTGCGGAAGACGTCGGCCTTGGCGCCGACATCGATGCCTCGGCTGGGCTCGTCCATCAGCAGCACCTTGGGTTCGGTGAGCAGCGCCTTGCCGATCACCACTTTCTGCTGGTTGCCACCCGACAGCGACGACACCTCCTGCGCCGGGTCGGCGACCTTGATCGCCAGCTCCCGCACCATCTGCGTCACCGCCTGCCTTTCGTCGGCGCCACGGATATGAAACAGGCGGGCAAATCGCAACAGGCTGGCCAGCGTCAAATTGCTGGCGACCGAGAGGATCGAGACCAGCCCTTCGCGCTGACGGTCTTCGGGGATCAATGCCAGGCCACGCCGGATGCGCCGCGTCGTATCGCGCTCCTTGACCTTTATACCGCCAATGAAGATCTCGCCCGTCGAATGGCCGTGACGGCCCATGATGCAGTCGAACAGCTCGCTGCGCCCGGCGCCCATCAGGCCGTAAATGCCGAGGATCTCGCCGGCACGCAGCGACAGTGAGACATGGTCGACGGCAAGTCCGCCGGTGGCGCGGGGCAGGCAGATCTCCTCGGCACGAAAAATCTCTTCTCCCGGAAGATGGCCGTCGGCCTTGGCGAAGTCCTTGGCGTCGGAGCCGATCATCTGGCGAACGATCCATTGCGTGTCGACGTTCTTCATCTCTTCCTGGCCGGTGATGCGGCCGTCACGCAGCACGGTGATGTAGTCGCCGATGCGGATCAGCTCTTCGAGCCGGTGCGAGATATAAACGATCGCCACGCCGCGTGCCTTGAGGTCGGCGATCACCTTGAACAGGATCTCGACTTCCGCAGCGCTCAGCGCCGAGGTCGGCTCGTCCATGATCAGGATGCGCGCGTCGAGCGAGACCGCCTTGGCGATCTCGACCAGCTGCTGCTGACC
>NZ_RZOM01000639.1:0-3587 GCF_003999175.1 Mesorhizobium sp. M7A.F.Ca.ET.027.03.2.1
CCGCCAGCCTGGTACCGCGCAACAAACGGGCCAGCGCCATCGCGCTGATGTTCGCCGGGCTGACGCTGTCCAACATCCTGGGTGTTCCCGCCGGAACCGCACTTGGCGAAGCGTTCGGCTGGCGCTCCACCTTCGTTGCCGTGGTCGGTATCGGCCTGATCTCGGTGGCAGCGATCGCCTGGCTGGTGCCGTCCGATGTCGCCCAGCCAAGCGGTGGCGGCCTGCGCGGCGAGCTGCGCGTGCTGGGCAAGCTGCAGGTCTGGCTGGCCATGCTGATCGCGGCGCTGACCTCCGCAAGCCTGTTCACCGTCTTCACCTACATCAAACCCTACCTCACCGAGGTATCGGGCTTGTCGACCTCGGCAGTCACGTGGGTTCTGCTGCTGTTCGGCGCGGGCATGACCATCGGCAACATTATCGGCGGCAGACTGGCCGACTGGAAACTGATGCCGACAGTGATCGGCACGCTGCTGCTGATGGCCCTGCTTTTCGTTGGCTTCAGGCAGTTCGGCGCAATCGCCAGCGTTGCCGTCGGCATCGTCTTCCTGTGGGGCCTGCTCATCTTCGTCGTCGTGCCGCCGCTGCAGATCCGGGTCGTCGAGGCGGCCTCCGAGGGACCGAACCTCGCCGCCACGCTGAACCAGGGCGCCTTCAATGTCGGCAATGCCAGCGGCGCCTGGATCGGCGGCGTTGCCCTTTCCGCCGGTGTTTCCTATGCCAATTTGCCGCTGGTCGGCGCAGCACTCGCTTTGTTGGCGGTCACCGTCGCCGTGCTGTCGCAGGCGCTGGACCGGCGCGCGCCGGTCATCCCGCTTCCGGCTGAATAGCCTCTTGCGCCCATAGCGCGGCGGGCTGGACCAATCGACATCGGCGCCTTCAAATCGCATGTCTCTCGCTCTTGATGGAGGAAGTCATGCAGAAATCGATCGAGCGCATCGCCGGCGAAAGCGAAGGGGTTTCCTACGAATTCCCGCTGTTCCGCTTCACTGGTTCCGACAAGGCTGCTCCTTCGGCATACCTGCAGGCGGCACTCCATGCCGGCGAGTTGCCGGGCGTCGTCGCCATCGACGCGCTGATGCCGATGCTTGCCAAAGCGGAGGCCGAAGGCCGCATCAAGGGCAATCTCACCGTCGTGCCCTGGGCCAATCCGATCGGCCGGGCGCAATATCATTTCGGCGAGCATCAGGGCCGCTTCCATCTGGGCACGCGCACCAATTTCAACCGCGGCTTTCCGCTGCTCGCCGCGCCCGACACAGCGCTCTTGCCCGACACCACCCTTGGCAGCGTCGACCAGCGGCTGAAGACGCGGCTGGTGCAGCTCTCGCTCGGCCATGACATCGTGCTCGACCTGCACTGCGATGACGAGGGCCTCGCCTACCTCTACGTCCACACCAGCCTGTGGCCTGCCATGGCCGATTGCGCCGCCGCCATGGGCGTCGACGCGGTCGTGCTGTGGAGCGAGGACACCGACGGCACCTTCGAGGGCGCCTCGATCATGCCCTACCAGAACGTCCCCGCCGATGTGGCCAAGCTCGACCGCCGCGTCGCCACCACCGTCGAATATCGCGGCATCCTCGATGTCGACGGTGCCCTGGCCGCCGCCGACGCCGACGGCCTCTACCGGCTGTTGGTGGCGCGCGGCGTGATCGCCGATAGCACCCTGCCCGCGCCGGGTCCTTTCACCGGCTTCGTGGCGCCATTGGAAAACATCGACATGATGCCGGCGCCACGGGCCGGTGCCGTGCTCTACGACGTGAAACCCGGCGACCGCGTCGCCAGGGGCGCGCGCCTCGCCACCATCGTCCATGCACCGGGTGAAGCCGACGGCCGCACCGAGGTGTTCGCGCCGCAGGACGGCATCATCCTGACCCGCCGCTCGCGCCGCATCATCCGCGCCGGCGAGGATCTTCTGAAGCTGGTCGGCGACAGGAAGAGCACCGACGCCCGGTCGGGAACGCTGGAGGACTGACTTAACCCGAAATAGCCAGTCGCGCCTTCGCCTCCAGCCATTCCGCCATCTGCCGGTAAGGCACCGGGCCGTGGCTGATGCGGGCGACGCCGAGTTCGGCCAGCCGCTGGCGCGGCGGCACGTGCCCCAGCGCAATGATGTTGACCGGCAACGCGATTGCCTTGCAAAGCGTCTCGATCAGGTCCTCATCGCCAAGACCCGGCGCAAAGAAGCCGTGTGCGCCGGCTTTTTCGAAGGCCTGCGCGCGCTCGATGGCCTGGTCGAGCAGGACGTCGTCATGCGCATCCGGTTTCGCCTTGAGGAAGATGTCGGTTCGGGCGTTGATGAACGCCGGTATGCCGGAGGCCTTGACGGCCGCTGCCGCAGCTTCGATGCGTTTTACCTGAACAGAAATGTCGTGCAGGCCGGTGCCGCCGACAACCTGGTCTTCGAAATTGAAACCGATAGCGCCGGCCCGTAGCGCCAACGTCACCGTGCGAGCCACAATCTCCGGATCGACGCCGTAGCCGCCCTCGAGGTCCATGGTCACCGGCAGGTCGACGGCAGTGACGATGCGCTTGATGTTGTCGAGCGCCAGCTCCAGCGGGATTTTCTCGCCATCGGCATAGCCGAACGCGGCAGCCACCGGCCAGCTTCCGGTGGCGATCGCCTTGGCGCCCGCTTTCTCGACGATCTTGGCCGAACCCGGATCCCAGACGTTGTAGAGAACGATCGGGTTTCCCTTGACGTGGAGGGAATGGAACGTCCGCGCACGCTCGATCTGCTCGGTCATGGTGTTTTCCCGTCTCCTGCTGTTAGAGGAACAGTCTAAGCGGCACTGTCCGCCCTGGCGATGTGCCATGAGACGCTGAAGCGGCGGCCACCGGACAGGCTTTTCAAATCAGTTGCGCATCCGGTTTTTCGCGGCTATGGATTTTCGCCATGAACATGCGTTCGATCAAGACCATTTGGTGGTGGGCCTGCTGACAGCGGCCTGTTCGAACACGTGCGCGTGAAAAGAGAGGGTGGCCGCAGCGGAAAGTCCGGGCGGCCATTTGTTTTTTCCAAGCCATTCCCGGGTCCGTTGCCCCAAGACGCTGATGGAGACGGCAATGACGATGAAGCTTCTGGAAAACGGCGCGGAAAGTTTCGTGACCGCGGGTGGCATCACCATCACGCGCGCGCGCCACGACCGGCCCTATGCGGGCGCGATCGACGCTTACGTTGACGGCCTGAATTCGCGCCGCGGCGCTGTATTTTCCTCGAACTATGAATATCCCGGCCGCTACACGCGCTGGGACACCGCCATCATCGATCCGCCACTGGTCGTCTCGGCGCGCGGCCGTGCCATGCGCATCGAGGCGCTGAACCGCCGTGGCGAGGCGCTGCTGCCGGTCATCGGCAAGGCGCTCGCCAGCCAGGCGGATGTCACCATCGCCGAGACGTCGAAGACACTCATCCGCCTCGATGTCGCCAAGCCCGGCCGTGTCTTCACCGAGGAGGAGCGCAGCCGCGTCCCTTCAGTCTTCACGGTGCTGCGCGCCATCACCGCTCTGTTCAGGACCGAGGAAGACGCCAATCTCGGTCTTTACGGCGCTTTCGGCTACGACCTCGCCTTCCAGTTCGACCCGGTCGACTA
>NZ_RZOM01000063.1:0-11699 GCF_003999175.1 Mesorhizobium sp. M7A.F.Ca.ET.027.03.2.1
TTCCGGCGCCGTCCCCGGGCAACGCGCTGCGTTCACAGCGGAGTTCATTCAGGAGAAGATACTCGCTGAAGGCGCGCTCGACGGACTCAATGACGAAGCCCGCCATCTAATCTATGTGATTGCCGATACCGGACTCAGGCTTTCTGAAGCGGCAAACCTCACCACCGAAACAATCCACCTCGATCAAGAAATCCCGCATGTGCGGGTGCGCCCCAATGGCCGTCGCTTGAAGACCGGTCATTCAGCCCGTGACATTCCCTTGGTTGGCGGCGCACTTGCAGCCATCAAGCTCCATCCGGACGGCTTTCCTCGTTATCGCGACAAGGCCGCGTCACTTTCAGCGCTCGTCAACAAGGTGCTCGCCAGCAAGGAACTTCTGCCGACTTCCGAGCATAGTCTTTATAGCCTGCGACACACTTTCGAGGACCGGCTGACGGCAGTTGAGGCGCCGGAGAAGGTAATTGCTTCTCTGATGGGCCACAAATGGATCCGGCCCAAATACGGCGCGGGACCTTCGTTAGCGCAAAAGCGCGAGTGGCTTCAAAAAATCGCTTTTACCCCGCCCGGGCGAATGTGATTGCGGCGCCATCCAGGCCTTGAGAACCAACCTCACGGCTCCAGCTGTCCGAGCCATTTAGGTTGAGCGTGGCCAGCACGCGCTGCGCTCGCTCGCGATTTCCGAGCTTCCGCCGCATTTGTTCGACCTCGTATTCCAGCCTTTCGAAGGTCGGTATATAGGCATCTCCATGCCGGATGACCAAGTAGGCGGCAACAGCTAGACAGCATTCTAGCTCCGTGGCCGATGGATCGGAAAAAGGGGCGACGCCATACCAAGACGAGCAACGCCTCTCGAGGGCTTCCGAACTAGGCAAACGGCCAGCATGTGGCATGGGATACAAACCTATGCCTGATCGACGAACCTAAAGTGCTCACGAAGCTTGACCGGTACGCGGGCCATCGGAGGGTTCTGCCTAAAACCGCCAAAAATTTTGAAACACCCATTCATCCGGCTCGAATTCAAAGGGATCGGCGATTTTTGGGTTATGGCTTGCAAGCATAGTTCAGCCCAGACAAGAACGCCTGATATCTTGTCGTTCACTGTCACCCTGCCAAATATGGTGCCGGTGACAACGGCAGTTTGGCGAGCAGAAGAATTCCCGAGACTGAGACGTTCTACGGCTTGGCCCATGTTCGCGCTCCTCCTCGATTGGAGACAGGATGGGCCATATGGAAGCGAATAAAAGGAGGTTGGTGACGAGTCTCGGTAGTGGAGTAGAAACGGGTGGAAAAGCTTGCGCTATTCGCCGTCGGCGCCGCTAAGCGCATTTGAGAGAAGGGGCAACGATCGCCAAGAGATGACGTCCGATCGCAAGCCGGCTAGAAATGCGACAGTGACGCGCCTTTTTTGGCACGACCTTAGCACCCGATCGGGCCTCAGCTGGTCGTCGTTGCGCAGCCGATCGGGTGCGATTTTTATAAAGCTCTCTTGGCTTTAGCTTTGAGAGCCCGTCATCGAGACAAATGCAAGGGAACGGTCCCGCCCCCTGGGGACATTCGACATGCCGTGGCAGCTTCCTATGGTGAGCCAGCGCATTCCGATACACGTTTTCCGCGCTCTACCGTTGCTCCAGCACCTGTGCTGAGGCTGAGCGCTTGATCAGGACCCGACCGCTGCTGTTGCGGGATGGTGACTGGGTTGAGGTCGCGAAAACCTTGACCGCGGGTACGTTGTTCATCCAGATGAGCGCTGAGCCGAGAAGCAGCCAAGAACGCTTCCCGTAATCGAATCCTACGGGAACCGCGAAACCAGCGTCCAAGGGACGCAATTCTCCGACGTCGTTCACTCAAGCTCATCTCGCAACTTGAACGCTTGTATGAAGCCGCTGCATGTGCGCCGGTGGACCGGATTGCTGCTATCCAAACCACGTGCTCAGTTTCGCCCCCGTAATAACTCTACCGTCCGAAACGGCTTTCGCGCGTCAGGTCCACCCCACATGAAAGTTCCGCGAGCAGCACGGACGGAGAGGCCGGTCACAACTCCTTCGCGTGCTCTTTTACTACCGAATCAAGTGCCAAATGGAGAGGCACTGCCTTAGAGAACAGGAAGCCCTGCGCGGTTCTGCAGCCAAGCTTGTACAGAGTTTGCCGATCTGCCTCTGTTTCAACGCCCTCGGCCATGACCTCGATCCCGAGCGTCCTACCAAGGTCAATCACCGCTTTGACAAGCAGCCGATTCTCCCGGGACTTGGCTAAGCCGCGAATGAAGCCCTGATCTATTTTCACTTTCCTGATCCGACTGTCCTTGAGCGATGCCAACGTCGAAAAACCGGTGCCGAAGTCCTCGAGCGCGATAGAAATGCCAGCATGTGAAAGCTGGCCGAGCTTTTCATCCACTCTGTCCGGATCCACTGGGGCTTCTTCGGTAATCTCGATGTCGAACATCGTTGCAGGGAGGTCTTTTGCCGCCAGACCATTAAGAATCATCTCGTCAATATCGCCAGCTTCCAACTCGCGCGGTGAAACATTCATCGCCACACGAACATCACGACGGTCAGCTTTGACCAAGCCCTCGATAAGAGCGCAACAGTCGGCGAATACCGTTTGAGTTAGCAGCTGAAGCATTCCAGTTTCGCGTGCCGCTGTCATGATCTCGGGCGGAGAAATGGGACCGTGAAGCGGGTGAGACCATCTTAGCAAGGCTTCAAAACCGACGACGCTTCAGTTTCGAGTCTTACGATTGGCTGAAACCAAGCGACCAAGCTTCTCATCGTTATCGCCGAATGAAGATCGCGTTCGATTGACTGGCGGCGTTGCAGTTCCCGGGCTAGCTCGGCACCGAACAGACAAAATTCATTCCTGCCGCGGCGCTTAGCTGTGTAAAGGGCGATGTCGGCCCGCAACAACATTTCCGTCAGTCCGGGGTTTTCAGCCAAGTAGATTCCTATAGACGCTCCAATGCGGACGGATGCGATCCCAGGATAGGGGCGAGCAAGCTTGGCTATGAGATTGGACGCGAGATTGGTGGGAGAAGGAGAATTCTTTCGCGAAGAAAAAACCAGCACGAATTCATCCCCACCGATGCGGGCGAGCGTTGAGCCCTCCGGTGCTTCTTCCTCTATTCGGCGGGCGATCCTGGCAAGCAGCTCGTCACCCGTTCTGTGACCGTAGGTACCGTTGACAGATTTGAACCCGTCCAGATCAATCAGCATGGCCACAAAGGGTCCATCGGTGTTCTCAAACTGATCGATTGCATGTTCGAGGCCCCGCCTGTTGAGGAGCGCGGTAAGATGGTCCTCCCTGGAATTGCGCTCCATTTCCGCGGCAAGCCGCTCGGCTTGATGTCTCAGGCGGCTCGCGTCACGGAAGCGCGCTTGTCCAACGAACGAGGATCGAACCAGGCCGCCCTCGAAAAGCAGGACGGCAAAAGCCAGAATGTAGTTTTCCGGGGCTCCCTTCGTCAGCAAACATGCGGCGGCAATGAGGAGTGGCGGTGTGATGAAGCATATCGCTGCCGCAGCATATGAGCTGCCGTACGTGACCGCGCCAGCTGAAATGCCCGCCAGAATTATTAGATGCAGCGATGCTTGAGACGTCGTGTATCCAGCCGTTAGGATGGCAAGGAATGACCAGGTGAATCCCGCCAGAAGAGCAAGCCTGCCAAACCAGCGAAGCCGCAGCCAAACCCGTGTCAGATCATCCTGGACTCCGGGTTCCTTCAGCTGATGACGGGCGAGTGCAAGGCGGGCGGCATTTATCGCATTAACGACCGAAAACCAGGCCGCGCCAGCAAGACCGTTCCCGGAAAGGGCCTGCACGGTCAAAATCAGCCCGGACAGCACAATGCTTATCGGCATTGAGACGAAAAGGCCTGCCCTCAGATCAGCGAGCTGGTCCTGAAGGATTCTCGCCTCCAGCGGATCTTCTTTTCCAAGGCTGGACGGGTCAGCTTGCTTACTCCTGCTTGTCCGCAGCCTATGCAGCCCCCCTGAAGGACGGGTTAATTCTTCAATCGGAGATCAGCGTCGGGGAGCAGGATTACTCCGGTGCATCATGCACTCTCTCCCATCGCTCGCCCAGCACGCGCAAAAATGCGACTGCTGGTGCAGTATCACCGCTGGAGCTCCGCCGATATCCCATGCCGGACAAGGGGAACATGTTGGGCAAAGCGAAGCCCCAGATGCCTTGCAAGCCGTGCCGCCAGGTGGTCTCTGGAGTAGAGTCCAATCAATATGTTCGTTGCATGGTAGAGCGGCGCCGCCGACAGGCGCAGCCGCCTTTCGTATATATGCAGCATGTCGGGGTCGCCAACATTGCGGCCGTCGCGGCACGCAGTCATGATTCCACGGGCGAGTTGCTTCTGGCTGCTGAGACCGATGTTGAATCCGTGAGCGGTCACCGGGTGCATGCCGATGGCAGCGTCGCCGATGAGTGCGGCGCTCGGCGCCCGGAATTTGTGCGCCCAGGTCGTGACCAGCGGATAGGTGTGGCGCTTGCTTGCCAAGGTCATTTTTCCAAGGCGCCCTCGACACCGTTTCGTCAACTCCGACAGGAACAAATCATCATCGAAGGCAAGCAGTCTATAGGCCTCGTTTGAGCGCAATGTGAGCAGCAGCGACGACATGCCCTCCGCGAGGGGCAACATCGCTATCGTCTGATGGTGATCGAACCATTCGATGGCGATCTGGTGGTGGGCGCGCTCGTGCCTCACTCGGCAAATCAGCATCGAGTGGCCAAGCCGGTTGATATCGGCGCCGATGCCTAGCAGATCACGCGTGGCGGACAAACGCGAATCCGCGGCAACAACCAGCCGAGCAGTTAAACGCGCGCCATTAGAGAGCGTTACGACTGCTCCTTCTTGGCTGTTTGTTGCATCGACGACCGAGTGGCCGCACAACAGCCGGGCGCGATCCTGCAAGCGGACGATTTTGAACAGCGCCTCGCGGATCCGGCAATTTGGAACCAAAACCCCCAGCGGTTCTCCAGAGTTGCTGGGAGGATCGAAACGAAGAGCGAATGCGCTCGAGCCGTTGAGCACGCGCGCGCCTTGAAGTGCTGATTTGTCCGAAGCCGGGATGACATCCCAGGCGCCGAGCTCGCGAAGGGTTCTGATCGAAGCGTTGGTCAGCGCGATTTCGCGACCATCGAAAGCCGGATTCGCCAGACTATCGAATGTGTTCTGTTCAACAACTGCCACCTTGAGTTCGCTTTGGGCAAGCGACGCAGCGAACGAAAGGCCGACCGGGCCGGCTCCAACGACAACGATGTCAAAATTATCGTCAGAGCCCATCAGCGTGCCGCCATCCGGTCGCCTATCCTCGTGTAACGGTGGAACTGAGCCGAGTGACATGAGCTCCGTGGCCGCCGCATTGCCTAAAGGCGCTGGGCCGGGAGATTCGCATCGATCGGCAACGAAGCACTCAAAGCGCTCAGAGGTGGATGCGGCTAACCGATCCCGCCCTTTGGCCGCGCAGCCGCGCAGATCGCCGCCAGCAAGCGAGACACTCGCGACGCTGGTCAGCCACGGCCGCGCCGCATCGATCGCCACATTCCACCTGGAACCCTTGCGCATACTACTCACGCTCCACGACGTCGAAGCGGGCTCTCTTGCGAGGGTATCGAACGTAGCGCTCTCTCTCGTCATCCCAGCCAAGGTAGCGGAAACTTTTATCCACGACCGCGCATATCTCATCAAGAACCTGCTGCATGGCTTCGATGTCGATGTCCTTGCAATTCAGTCGCCGATAGAGCAAAGCCCACGCGGCGACATAGTCGTCGAAATAGCGCGCGTCACTCGAACCAATGATCAACTTCGGACGGTTGATCGATCTCGAAAACGCACGTCCCAACCCCGATGATGCTCCGCAGCACGTTGACATCACGAGGATCTTCGGCGCTGGATGCGAGCCCTGGAACATTCTACGAAGTCAGCCCAAAGAAGGCCACTTTCGACGCACACAACCCATCAAAGGCGAAAGCTGTTGATCGGCCCCCGTGTCCGCGCAGCCACGCGGATGGTCAGCCAGCAAGCGAGATACACACGACGCCGGTCAGCTAATGGCTGCGCCGTAAGCACAAGGCATGGCCGACCACACGACAGAAAACCCAGAACCGTGAAGGTGCTGATAATGACGACCAATCTTTCCGTAAGTCATGCATTTCTCCGTCGAAGACTGGTCAATAGAACACACCGATGAGTATGACCCTGATCTGGATCAGCCAGACATGACCAATCGGCACTGGCGGTTTACGGTCAGGGGATCGACCGTGACGTTCCACTTTGGAACCCGTGCGCACATGGCCAAGCTCTCGTCCGGCCACGCGAGGTACTCTCGTGGCATCAGCCGCCTCATACTGGGTGCAATGGGAGGCAGTCCTTCGCACGACAGAGGCTTTTCACAAATGTAGTGTGCAGCTTAGGTCAAGATGGTCATGGAGCATGGAGCATGGAGCATGGACAGCTTGTTCCCGACCGAGCCGGCTCGACTGACGAGCGCGATCCGCGCATCTTATGCACAGCGGATTGAAATCAGCGTTCCGGTTTGTCGTCCCGATCAATTAGTATCCGCTCGGCGGCTCCGTCGAGATCTTCGTATTGACCGCTTCGCAATGCCCAGACGAAGCCGGACACACCCAGTGCACCCAGAAAAAGGGCCACTGGTATGAGATAGAGCAACGTCGTCACGAGGATTATGCCGAATAGCTGACTGCGGAGCGTCCGACTTTTTGAATAACTTGCAGCGTCGCATTCGCCCCGAAGCCGTGCAAGCGCAATGCGTTTCCAATAACAAGCACCGATGAGGCAGACATGGCAATCGCCGCTAACAAAGGCGTGGCGTGCCCGAGGATGGCGATTGGTACTGCCACCGCATTGTAGACGATCGCAATCGCGATGTTCTGGCGGATCAGGTGTCCCGCCTTGCGCGAGACGTCCAGCGCGAGAGGCACTGCCAGAAGGCTTTCGCGCAGGAATACGAAGTCGGCGGCATTGCGGCCAATGTCGGCGGCGGTAGCTGGAGCGATCGAGACATGCGCCGCGCTGAGCGCCGGCGTGTCGTTGAGGCCGTCGCCAACCATCAGAACCTTGTGTCCGTCTTTCGCCAGGGTCTCGATGCGCTCGACCTTGCCGGATGGCAGCAGGCACGGAACGAAGTCCTTGACACCCAGCATTTCTGCGACTTCACCGCAGGCACCCGCAGTATCGCCCGACAGCATTTCCACTGACACCCCGGCATGGCTCAATTGCCCGATCGCCGCCTTGGCGTCTGCGCGCAGCGCGTCCTCAAAATCGAAGGTCGCGACAATGAACCCGTCTTTTGTCAGCACGGTTCCGCCATGTTTGCCTTCACCACCGGTCCGGGCTCTCCATCCAGCCCATCCGCGTCGGCCTAGCCGCCAGGTGCTTCCGGCTCCAGTGGCTTCGATTCCAAACCCTGGATGCTCGGTGACGGCATCAAATTTGTACTGCCCGCCGGGATGGGCAAAACCGGCTATGGCCTTTGAAAAAGGATGGCGGGAATGCGTAGCCATGTCTCCCGCGACTGCCAGCATGGCCGGATCGATCGACGATGCATTGACCAGCCGGGGCTGGCCGAGCGTGAGCGTTCCGGTCTTGTCGAACACCGCTGTATCAATCGTCGCCAGGCGCTCCATGGCAGAACCGTCCTTTACCATGATGCCGTTCTCAAACAGGCGCCGCGCGGCGACCACCTGAACGATCGGTACGGCGAGGCCGAGCGCGCACGGGCAGGTGATGATCAGAACGGCAATGGCGATGGTTATCGCCCGGTGCCAGTCGCCGGTCACCGCCATCCAGCCAAGGAACGTCGCGAAGGCTGTGAGATGAACCACCGGGGCATAGAGCGCTGAAACGCGATCGGCGATCCGGCGATAATGCGCGCGGCCGCCCTCTGCGGCTTCCATAAGACGAACCATTTCCGCCAGAAACGAATCCTTCGCGGCGGCTGTCGCCTCAATCGTCAGCGGGCCGGTAAGATTGAGCACGCCGGCCTGAACTGCTTCGCCCGGCGCCACGTTTTTCGGCGTGCTTTCGCCTGAGGCCAGCGAGCAGTCGAGATCCGACGTTCCCTGGATGATCTTGCCGTCGACGGGGATCCTCTCACCGGCTGCGATCAACAACCGCATGCCTGGTTCGATCTCGCCGACCGGCAAATAGTCGCGCGCGCCGTCGCTGCGCAGCACCATGGCGCCATGTGCGGCCAACTGGGACAGGCCTTTCACAGCGGTCCGGGCACGTTCGCGCATCACGTGATCCAACGTGCGGCCGATCAACAGGAAGAACAGCAGCGATACCGACGCGTCAAAATAGGCGTGATCGCCATGGTTGATCGTCTCGTAGAGGCTCATGGCGTAGGCGAGCGAAACACCGACCGCGATCGGCACGTCCATATTCATGCGGCCATGGCGCAAAGCATTCCAGGCCGAACGGAAGAAGATGCCGCCGGCGAAGGCGAGGGCAGGAATGGCGATCAGCGCCGAGACCCAGTGAAACAGGTCGCGGGTAGCACCTTCGGCGCCGGACCAGACCGAGACCGAAAGCAGCATGATGTTGCCCGCCGCAAAGCCGGCAACCGCGACCGCGCGGATCAAATCCGATAACGTCCTGTCCTTGTCGCCGACCTCGGAAGGGAAGAGATGCGCCTGGTAGCCTAGCCGCCCAAGCGCGACGACGAACGGTGGGACCTCGTCACCACGCCACCGGACAGAGACCCGTTTCGTCGACAGGTTGACGCGGGCGCTCTCGACGCGATCGAGCTTTCCCAGCGCCGTCTCGATCGTCTGGATGCAGCCTGCGCAATGAACCGTCGGTACTGAAAGATCGGTCTGGTGAAGATCATCGCCAAGCGATCGGCTCGCCAGCCTGATCTCCTGGCTGGACGGCAGGACCGATCCGGTGTTGACCAGATCAAGCGCCATTTCGGCGCCCGGTGCACAACAACTCATTGCAGCGCTCCATTGGAAATCATGATCCGGCGGACGTCGCGATACGGTTTGTCCAGACCGGCGTCGGCGTCGACTTCGACAATCCAGACGCCGTCCTTCGGCATGTGCTGGGCTGCGAATTCCTGGCCCGAGGCGGGTGCGAGGGTGACCGACTTGTCCTCCTTCTCGTACGCGGGATGGCGAAACAGCACCTTGACGCCGTGCAAGGGAACCGGCTTGCCGGCGACGTCGGCGAGGCCATAGCGAACTTCGCCCCATGCGATGGTCAGCTTGCCGGTCCAGCCAAGTGCTGCCTGCGCCCGTCCTTCCTCGGCCTTCTTGTTGAATTGCTGGCTCGCCACATAGGTGTTTTCGACGACGAGGCCAGTCCAGCTTGTGCTGGCGAGCGTTGCCATGGTCAGATTGACTGCGATGACCACGCCGAAAAAGGCCAGGATGATGACCAGCATGTGCCTGCCGGTGAATTCACGAGGCTTTTGTACATTGGCAGTCATCTGAGGGGCTCCGGCGCGTTGAAGGTGGCGGTGTACTCGTTCGACTCAAAGCTGGCTCTGTCCTCGACGCGGAACTTGAAGGTCTGTGCCGGAGCGCGGATCTGGTCCGCCGGCTGGCGAACGAAGACCCTCAGCATTTTCAGGCGGTCGGGTTCGACCGGAATGGCGAAGGAACGGCCTGCGGGGATGTCGTCGCCGACGACGACCATGTCAGCGCCTTCAAGGCCCTGCATGGTTACGACGATCGTCCTCGGCTCGGGGATCATGTTGAGCAGCTTGACGGTATAGCCATTGCGGATGGATCCGTCGGTCAGCGTGACGAACTGGGGATTGCGATCATGCAATACGTTCAGTTCGAGCCGATCGCGCGTCAGCAGCGAATAGAGCAGGCCGAGGCCGATCAGCGACCACAAGCCCATGTAGACGTAGGTGCGCGGCCGAAAGATCTTGCGGATGTGAAAATGCGCCACCTTGTCGGAGAACAGGCCATCAGCGGTCCTGATCAGCGATGGATTGACTGAGCTGGACCCGCCTGCAGTCGCCAGCATCATATTGGTGTTGTAGTCGGAGAGCGTCGCGTAGGAGATCAGCCCGCGCTCCTTGCCGAGCTTGTCCATGACGCCGTCACAGGCGTCGATGCAGAGCGCGCAGGTGATGCATTCGAGCTGCTGGCCATCGCGAATGTCGATCCCCATCGGGCAGACCGCGACGCAGGCATTGCAGTCGACGCAGTCGCCGACGGACTGCCCTGCAGCTTGCACCTTCTTCGCATGACGCGAACGCGGTTCGCCGCGCCAGTCATTGTAGGTGACGGTGAGCGAACTTTCGTCGAGCATGGCCGCCTGGATGCGTGGCCATGGGCACATATAAGTGCAGACCTGCTCGCGCATCAGCCCGCCGAACGTGTAGGTGGTCGCCGTCAGGACGGCGACGGTGATGTAGGCGACGGCCGCCGCAGTGCCGGTGAAGAGCTCGCCGAGCAGCGTCGGTGCATCGGCAAAGTAGAAGATCCAGGCGCCGCCAGTCGCCGCCCCTATGACCAGCCAGATGGTGTGCTTGGACACACGCAGCATGAGCTTGCGCGCGGTCCAGGGACCTGCGTCAAGTTTCATGCGGGCGTTGCGGTCCCCCTCGATCGCACGTTCGACGACGAGGAACAGATCGACCCACACCGTCTGAGGGCATGCATAGCCGCACCAGGCACGGCCGACAGTCGAGGTGATCAGGAAAAGTCCAACGCCGGCCATGACCAGGAGACCAGCCACGTAAAAGAATTCCTGCGGCCATATTTCTATGAAGAAGAAGTAGAAGCGCCGATTGGCGACATCGAGCAGCACGGCCTGGTCGGGCGCAAACGGACCACGGTCCCATCGCAGCCATGGCGTCAGATAGTAGATGCCAAGCGTGATCGCCATCACCAGCCATTTGAAGCGTCGAAAGTTGCCCGAGGCGCGTTTTGGAAAGATCTTCTTGCGCGCAGCATAAAGGGGCTGACGGATCTTGGCGGAATTGACCGCCTCGGCTTCCAGCCGTTCTACCTGCGTCTTGTCCAGCAACGACTTTTCTCCGCTCTACACGCAGACGGTGATTTGACTGCGTCAGGCAACAATGCCGCCGGGTGGACCTGCCCGCGTTGATGCAGGTCAATCTGCGCGCTCCGGAAAAGAGTCGAGGCCCGGCAGGGCCGGGCCTCGTCGCCTGGAAGGTGAAGGGTTGAGAATAGGTCCCCGCTTCCTATTCTCCACCGCCAAGCGAATGGATGTAGACCGCCAGTTCCTTGACCTTGGTTTCGCCAAGACGCGCTCCCCAGGCTGGCATGACGCCCTGCTTGGGTGCTCGAACCTGGTCGGCGATCGCCGTCTCGCCTGAGCCGTAAAGCCAGATCGCGTCGGTCAGGTCGGGTCCGCCCAGCTCCTTGTTGCCTTTTGCGTTGTCGCCATGACAGGCAACGCAGTTGTCGGCGAAGACCTTGGCGCCCGGCTGGATCAGACTTGCATCGTGGACCTTGCCTGACAGGCTGGCGACGTAGGCGCTGACCTTCGCAATCTGGTCGGCGGTGATGATGTCGCCGAAAGCCGGCATTTCCGACAGCCGCGTTTCCGCATCAGTCGCAAAGCGGATGCCATGCGTGATCGTCTGCTGGATCTGCTCGGCCGTGCCGCCCCATAGCCAGTCGTCGTCATTGAGGTTGGGAAAGCCAGCTGACCCTTGGGCGCCAGAGCCGTGGCACTGCGTGCAGTTGAC
>NZ_RZOM01000640.1:0-3586 GCF_003999175.1 Mesorhizobium sp. M7A.F.Ca.ET.027.03.2.1
CCCAAACCGTCGATGCCGACGGCCCCTCCATGCCGGAGGATGACGGCGCCACCGCGTCGATCAAACATCCGGTGCCGCCAGGCGACGTCGGCGGTCCGCGCAAAAAGCGGCAGACCTCGATCCTTGACCTCCTTGGCGGCTGATCCGATCCGCTAATTCCGTGGCTTGGCGCTGCCCAACTTCTTGCTGTCAAAGGTCAGTTTGTCGCTGTGAATCTTGCCATCGCTGATGGTGAGGTGCTTGGCGCAGGAAAGCGCGCCGGACGACTTTGTCATCAAGTCATACATCAGCAGCGCCTGATGATCGTCTCCGAAGGCCGCGATCATGCGCACACCGGTCACATCCTGTGACAGTTTGGTCAGGCCCTCGAGATAGGGTTTCTTGCCGGTCGATTGCTGCATCGGCCCATCAAAGACGACGTCGTCGGCGACCAAGGATGCTGCCTTTTCGAGGTCGTGGCTTGTCCACGCCTTGGTGAAGGCGGTTGCTATGTCGAGGGGTGCTGTCTGCGTCATGGCTCTGTCCCGATTGATTTGATCTGAGACCCCGCGCCCTGTCCTGCAACTCCCGAACCAACGGCGAGCCGGCTTCCCGGTTCCTCCTCTGAGGTGAATGGTGACATTTCGGCCTCTCGCCACCTCGGCGGCGTTCGGCTACATCTGCCGGCCGGAGACCTTGAAATGACTGAGCTCGACACCCGAAAGACCATCGTGCTGACCGGCGCCAGCCGCGGCATTGGCCACGCCACCGTCAAGCGTTTTTCGCGCGAGGGCTGGCGCGTCATCACCTGCTCCAGGCAGGCTTTCGCCGAGGATTGCCCGTGGCCGGCCGGGCCGGAAGACCACATCAAGGTCGATCTCGCCGATCAGGAGGATGTCGGCATCGCCGTCTCCGAAATCCGCCACCGGCTGGAAGCGCATGGCGGCCAGTTGCATGCGCTGGTCAACAATGCCGGCATTTCGCCGAAGCTCAAGGACGGCAACAGCCGCATGGATTCGATCGACACGCCGATGCATGTCTGGCGCGACGTGTTCCAGGTCAATTTCTTCGCGCCGATCATGCTGGCGCGCGGCCTGTTCAAAGAGCTGGCGGCGGCCAAGGGCTCGATCGTCAACGTAACCTCGATCGCGGGAACCCGCGTGCATCCCTTCGCCGGCACGGCCTACGCCACATCGAAGGCGGCGCTCGGCTCGCTGACGCGCGAGATGGCGCATGATTTCGGCCCGCACGGCATCCGCGTCAATGCCATTGCGCCCGGGGAGATCGACACCGCGATCCTGTCGCCGGGCACTGACAAGATCGTCGAGACCATCCCTCTCAGGCGCCTTGGCACCACGGCCGAAGTCGCCGACATCATCTTCTTCCTGTGTTCGCAGCAGGCGTCCTATGTGACGGGCTCGGAAATTCACATCAATGGCGGCCAGCACGTGTGACAAAACAGGATGCTCATCCTGTTATGGTGAGAACAGCCTTGCCGCTGAAGCTGCGCTGTCGCAGTGCGTCCAGCGCTTGGGCGATGTCTGTCCATGGCACGGTCAAGGCCACGCGCGTTTCGAGCCGGCCGGCTGCGACCAGAGCGAGCAGCGAGGCGATGTCCTCGCCAATGCCTGGACCGGATGTGTAGTAGGCGAAGGTCTGAAGCCTCGCTCCTTCATGATCCGGAACGAACTGGCGGAATCCGACGGGCGTCAGTTCGCCGCTGCTCGAACCGAACATGACGATGGTCCCGCCAGGGGCGACGCGTTCGATCGCGCATGCGAGGCTTTGGCCGCCAACCGACTCGGTGATCAGCGAGAACGGCCCCTCGGCCAGGTCTATCGCTTCGACAACCTGCCTGGCTCCCAGGTTGCGGAGATCCTCAGCGTGCCGGGCGGCGGCGACAGCGGTCACGAATCCGCCCTGATGGCGGGCGAGCTGGATCTGGAAACGACCGACCGCACCGCTTGCGCCGGTGATCAAGACCTGCTGGCCGGCGAGGTCCCCGCCATGGCGTAGAGTCCTCAGCGCCGTCGTGCCCGCGACTGGCAACGTGGCGGCGGCGGCAAAGCTGACGTCATCGGGCAGGACGGCGAGACGGTCGGTCGGAACGGCGACACGTTGCGCCCATCCGGCTTGATCGACCAAAGCCGCGACGCGGGCGCCAACGGCCGGCCCTGAGCCATCGGCTGCTGCCCGTTCGACGATCCCGGCGATGTCCTGGCCGGGTATCCAGCCGTTCGGACGTATGCTGAGCAGGCGCAGTTCGCCGCGGTTCAACGAGGTCGCGTGGACCGAGACAAGCGCCTCGTTCGAGGCCGGTTGAGGCTCGGCAAGCTCCGAGATGCTCAGTCCGGTCGCGCTGCCGGAGGAGATGACGAGGGCGAGCATGGCGTACCTTGTTGCTGGCTTGTCGGTGCCAGCTTGCGTTGGAAAGCACGGCAAGCTGAGTAGGTAGCGAGCCATACCGGCGATGGCGCGCAGCGTCACGAGATCAACCCTGCGCGAACCGGAGCCTATCGACTTCCGCGGTTATAGAATTTAGCTATCATGGCGTTTCATCGCTAATAGCAGTCAATCATGAGACGGCCCCTCAGCTACCCCTGGCTTGATCTCGATGTGGATGACCCTTCCGCGTTGGCGATTGCCGTGCGCGTCGACATCCCCGACACCCGAGCGGAAGTCCCCGCCCACCGGCACCGCAAAGGCCAGCTCGTCTTCGCGCTCGGCGGCGGCGTCACATGCCGCGTTCCAAGCGGTCTATGGATGGTGCCGCCGCATTGCGGGGTGTGGATCCCCGGCGGCATGGAGCACAGCAATGTCGCAACCGCCAACGCCCGGATTTTTTTCGTCTACATAGAGCCGGGAGCGGCCGACCTGCCGGAGCGGTGCTGCACGCTTTCGATCTCGCCACTGCTGCGCGAATTGATCATCGAGCTTTCCGATCGGTTGCAGGACGACGAGGCGAGGGGCGAACTCTTGACCAAAATGCTGCTCACCGAATTGCCACGCATGCCTGTCCAGCAATTGCACCTGCCGATCTCATCCGAGCCGCGCTTGAACAGGATCGCCGAGGCGTTGGCGCAAGACCCTGCCGACCGCAGCACGCTGGCGGACTGGGCCAAGCGCATGGCGCTCAGCGAGAGCAGCCTCGCCCGCCTTGTGACAAAGGAGACAGGGCTGAGTTTCGGGCGCTGGCGCCAGCAATTGCACTTGATCGTTGCAATTCGGGAACTGGCGTCCGGCAAGAGTGTCCAGCAAGTCTCGGGCGATCTCGGCTATGGTTCGGTCACGGCCTTCATCACCATGTTCAAGAAGGCGCTTGGGAAGCCGCCGGCCAAATACCTCAGTGGTATCGCGCAAAATGGCGGCTCTGCATTCGTGGCGTAATGCTCACTTGAAAGGCTGGGTCGAGCCGATCACGTTGCCAGCGCGCGCGAGTGCAGCTTGGGCTTTGGGACTCAGGCCACCGATGGCTCGGCGGTTTCGCGCCTCAACTCCGGTTTGGAACCGAGAACTTCTTCCACAATCCCGCGCGCAATCTCGCGTTCACCCATGATCACGGTATCGGCGCCCAAACCCTTGAGATGTTCGACCTCGGCATCCGAAT
>NZ_RZOM01000641.1:0-3583 GCF_003999175.1 Mesorhizobium sp. M7A.F.Ca.ET.027.03.2.1
GGTCAGGACGAGGCCGGTGATGCCGACGCGCTCGTCGAAGCTCTTGGCCAGATTGACGGCGTCCTGGCCGGTCAGCGAATCGGCGACCAGCAGGATTTCGTGTGGGCTCGACACCTTCTTGATGTCGACCATCTCGACCATCAGCGGCTCGTCGATATGGGTACGGCCGGCGGTGTCGAGGATGACGATGTCGTGGCCGCCGAGCTTGGCCGCCTGCACGGCGCGGCGGGCGATGTCGACCGGCGACTGGCCGTCGATGATCGGCAGCGTGGCAACCTTGACCTGTTCGCCGAGCTGGCGAAGCTGCTCCTGCGCGGCGGGGCGCCGCGTGTCGAGCGAGGCCATCAGGACCTTCTTGTTCTGACGCTCGGAAAGACGCTTGGCGATCTTGGCCGAAGTGGTCGTCTTGCCGGAACCCTGCAGGCCGACCATCATGATGACGACCGGCGCCGGGGCATTGAGATCGATGGCGACGCCTTCGGCGCCGAGCATGTCGACCAGTTCGTCATGGACGATCTTGACGACCATCTGGCCGGGCTTGATAGACTTGACCACGGCAGCGCCGACGGCCTTCTCGCGCACCTTGTCGGTGAAGGAACGCACCACTTCCAGCGCCACATCGGCTTCGAGCAGCGCGCGGCGCACCTCGCGCAGTGCTGCCGAGACATCAGCCTCCGACAGCGCGCCGCGGCCGGTGAGGCCGTTCAGGATCGAACCAAGACGTTCCTGTAGCGATTCAAACATTCGTTTTCCTTTTCCCTGGCACCCGGATGATGCCCGAGAGGTAATGCGTTCGCGCCCAGTGTCCAACCAAAAGCCAAAACCAAAAAGCACCCGGGGGCGCTCAGCGCTGCCGGGTGTTGGCCTCCAGGATCGATTTACAGCACTTCACCTCAAAGAGGTTTCGGCGTCCTGGTCGGCTTGCTCGGAGGGATACTCGTCGCGGAATTCGGGGCGTGTAGACAGGAAATCGGACGCGGAGTCAAGACAAGGCCGGATTGCGTCGTTCCCGGGCCTGCAATCACGCCGTGCTCGTCCGGTCCGGAAGCTCGGCGGCGAGCTTGAGCGGCGAACGCGGATGTAGCTGTCCTGATGCGAGATCAAGAGAAACCCGGTCAGGTTGTTGCCGAGATGAGCACCAAAGGCGGCGCCGAGATTGCCGGTTGCGTAGACCACTAGCGTCAGCAGCAGCGCGAAAGCGGCGATAGACGCCAGCACGCAAGCATTGATGGCTGGCGACGAACTCGCGCTCCAATGCAGCGAGGTGAACAGCAGGGCCGGCAGCAGGGCCCAGATTACCGGGCTCGTGAACCGGTTGGCGAGACCGCGCAGCAGATAGCCGCGAAACAGCACCTCTTCTCAGAGGATGTCTGCAGCAAAGTGAGCGCGGCGATCGGGATCGCAAACAGCAGCCAGGACGACAGGCCGATCGGGCCACGCGTGATCTGCGGCTGCAGCAGATAGAGCAGGACCTCGGATATGAACGACGTGATCAGCACCGCGATCAGCCCTTTGAGGAAGTCGGGCCATGAAACTCGTCGGCTGTTGCCGAGCAGCGCCGACAGCTTCTCGCCGTGCACCCAGCGCATCGCGACCCACAGGCCGATCCAGATGCCGGCGAACGAGACGAGCGCGGTGAGGATGCCGAGGGGCGAAGCGAGGAAGCCCTGAATGCCGGATGATGGGGTCGCCTGCCAGGCGATGAAGGCATAGGTGCCGCCGACCAGCACGGCCACGGTGGTTGCTCCCCAAAAAAGGACCACGATGCCCGTTCCGAGCAACAGGCGCGGTAAGGTCGTCCTGGCGTTCGGCGAATGCCTGTAACGCTCGAAGGCGGCCGGATCGATGGTCACGCGGGCTCCCTTGCCAAAGTCATCGCCTATTTGACTAACCGATGGCCGGAAAAATCGGAATGGTTTTCCGCAAAGGACTAGGCCAAGCAAGTCGGCGCAGGAGAGCGCCGCGCGGCGGCGCCGCCTGCTGGCGGCCGCTGCAATCGCAGCGGCCGCTTGTGCCGATTTGTCGTCAGCGAACGACGTACATGATGCGCCGGGTCTGCGGATCGATCAGCGCCCGCTGGCCGTTCACATAGACATAGCGGTAATTGTAGTCCGGAATCTCGCGTAGCTCGACGGTGTCGGGCAGGGTCGCGCCGGTCACCACTTCGCCTTCGAGATAGATGGGATCGAGGCGATGCGTGTCGACATAGGTGCGGATTTCAGCCGGAGGCGGCGGGAAGTCATCCACGACCGGATCGCTGGCGATGATCGCGCCGGTATAATCGGTCGAGTAGTTGCCGATGTCCTCAGGCGGCGAGACGACAGCAACGCTGGAGCGCCGTTCCGTCAGCACCACGCGGCTGCCGCCGATATCGGCCGTGACATAGTCGGAATAGACCCAGCCCTGGCCGCCGGCCTCGGCTATGGTGCACCATTTGCTGTTTTCGATGCAGCCATTGAGCGTTGCCGACTGGCCGGCGGTGAGCACGCCGATCACAGGATATTGCGGGCCGGGTCCGGCGCGCACGTTAAGATCGGTGACGGCTGAGACAGCGGTATCGGCAAGCGCGGCGCCCGACATCACGGTCAGCATTCCGGCTACCGCCGGAAACAACAGGGATTTCATGGTTTCTCTCCGTTTTCAGGTCCCTCGGCAGCCAAAACGGGGCAGCAGCTTATGCGTTCCCGCTAAAACGCTTGCGCCAACTCACGATTTGTTCCCGCTTCTTTCGGCAAATCGGTCAGAAGTTCGTGAACGAATTCCAATTTCCGCGCCGTGACGTCCGAAATGACAAAGGGATAAAGGTCGGGCAGGCCCATGCAGCGGTTGATCGAATTGGAGGCCTCCGACAGCACCAGCCAGCGGGCAAGGATCTTTTCGAAAGGCTCGGGCGCGGTCGCCGGATCCGAGGGTGCGGCCTGCAACCCGCCGCCTGTGTCGCCGCGCGGCAAGTCGTTGGCCTCCACCGTCTCAAGCCGGCCGAGCGGAAAGTTCAGCGCGTGCACCATTTCCAGCGTGTCGGTGATGTGCAGGTGGTGAGCCCAGGTCTCGGCCCAGTCCTCCCAAGGATGCGAGGTCGCATAGGCCGAGATGTGGTCTTGCTGCCAGTCGGGCGGCGCACCATTGGCATAATAGGCCTTCAGCGCCTGTTCGTAATCGGCGCGGTCATCGCCGAACAGTGCGCGGAAAGCTTCGAGCCTGTGCGGATCGTCGCGGATCAGGCGGTCCCAGTAATAGTGCCCGAGCTCATGACGGAAATGACCGAGCAAGGTGCGGTAGTTCTCGCCCATCTCGACGCGCCGCTTCTCGCGCTCGGCCGAATCCGCCTCGGCGACATTGAGCGTGATCAAACCATTGTCGTGGCCGGTCAGAATCCGCTCGCCGCCGGGGCCGCCGCCGATCGGATCGGCGAGGAAGTCGAAGGCAAGGCCGATTTCGTCGGCCGGGTTCTGCTTGGGCGCCACCGGCAGCCCGAAGGCCAGCAGCGAGTAGACGGCGCGCTTCTTCGCCGCTTCGACACGGATCCAGCGGCGGCGGTTGCCGTCGACGGAGAGATCCGGGATCAGCTGGTTCAGCACGCAAG